>JBGPZN010000276.1:0-4983 GCA_041493815.1 Methylomirabilia bacterium | reverse complement strand
GCGAATTCGTCGAGCTGGACCTGGTGATCGTCGCCGGCCATCGCCCCCGCCCGGTCGCCCACATCCTGCATACGGCGATCTATCAATTGGGGGGGCCCCCCGAGGGGCCCCCCAACCCCCCAACGCTCGTCACGCCCCGGCGAAGCCGTGGCGCTCCTCGACTGACGCACCACGGGCCCGGCGCTCGACAGTGTCCCGGCGTAGCGGCGACGCGTCTCGAATGAACCGCTAGGCGACCGGCGCCGTTGCCCGCCGCCCGGGCGCGTGTTACAAACGGGCTCTCCAGGAGGCTTGCATGGATCTGAATTACTCGCCTGAGGATCGTGCGTTTCGTGACAAGACGCGGTGCTGGCTCGAGGCCAACGTGCCGACGGAAGATCTCAAGACGCTGGCGGAGCGCAAGGCGTGGCATCGCAAGCTGTACGAGGCCGGCTACGTCGGCATGCTGTGGCCCCAGGAGTTCGGCGGCTGGGGCGCGACCGCCATGCAGCAGGCGATCGTGCAGGACGAGATGGCGCGCATCCAGGCGCCGCCGGCCATCAACGGTCTCGGCATCGGCTTCATCGGACCCACGATCATCGTGCACGGCACCACTGCCCAGAAGCAGCGCTACCTCAAGAAGATGCTCACCGCCGAGGAGATCTGGTGCCAGCTCTACTCGGAGCCGAACGCGGGCTCGGACCTCGCCGGCCTCAAGACGCGCGCGGAAGACGCCGGCGACCATTTCGTCGTCAACGGCCAGAAGATCTGGACCTCCAGCGGCCCCATCGCCGACTGGGGCATCCTGCTGGCGCGCAGCGATCCCAAAGTCGCCAAGCACAAGGGCATCTCGTGCTTCCTGCTCAACATGCGGCAGCCCGGCGTCGAGGTGCGGCCGCTCAAGCAGCTCACCGGACACTCGCTCTTCTCCGAAGTCTTCATGACCAACGCGCGCGCCGAGAAGTCCGACCTCATCGGCAACCTCAGCGAGGGGTGGGCCATCGCCCAGACCACACTCGGCTACGAGCGCGGCGGCAACTCACTGGGCCGGGTCACCCGCTACGCGATCGCCTTCAACCAGCTCGTGAAGGCGACCAAGCAGCTCAAGCGCAACGGCCGGCCGCTGATCGAGGACGCCGCCGTCCGGTCGAAGATGGGCAAGCTCTACGCCGAGCTGGAGGTCCAGCGCTACGCCGGCCTGCGCGTGCTGTCCGCGCTGAACAAGGGCGACTCCCCGGGACCGGCTTCGTCGATCACCAAGCTGTCCTACACGGAGTTCGAGAAGCGCTACTACGAGACGGCGCTGGAGATCCTGGGACCGTCGGGACAGGTGATGACCGCCCGCGAGGAATTCGAGGAGGTCGACACGGCGTCGGGTGAGGCGGGGACCTGGGCCACCGCGTTCCTGTGGGCGCGGGCCGGCACCATCTACTCCGGCTCGTCGGAGATCCAGAAGAACATCATCGGTGAGCGCGTGCTCGGCCTGCCCAAGGAAGTGCGCGCCGATCGCCTGAGAGCCTGAGCCATGGACTTTGCCTTCACGTCCGACCAGACGCTGCTGAAGAACTCGGCCCGCGCGTTCCTCGACGAGCACTGCAAGCCGGCGACCGTGCGCCTGCTGTGGGACGATCCGCGCGGCGAGAGCGAGGCGATGTGGAAGGAGATGGCCCAGCTCGGCTGGCTGGGTCTGTCGCTGCCAGAGGAGCACGGCGGCAGCGGCCTCGGCATGGTCGAGAGCGCGATCCTGCTCGAGGAGCTCGGGCGCGCGGCCTATCCCGGCCCCTACTGGCCGACGGCGCTGGTGGCGTCGGCCATCGCCGAGGCAGGATCGGACGCGCAGAAGAAGCGCTGGCTGGCCGCCATCGCCACCGGTGACGCGCGCGCCACCGTCACGCTGCTCGACGCGGACCTCGACTGGAACCCGGAGGCGATCGCGACCCGGGCCGAGAAGACGACGACCGGCTGGGCGCTGACCGGCGTCAAGCGCTACGCCGCCTGGTCGCACGTCGCCAACGTGCTGCTGGTGCCGGCCCGCGCGCCGGAGGGCGTGTCGCTGTTCCTGGTCGATCCCGCCGCCTCGGGGCTGACCTCGGCGCCCGTGCAGAGCATGGATCCCGGCACGCGCCTGGTGCACCTCACGCTCGACCGCGTGCCCGTACGCAACGACGACGCGCTGGGCGCGCCCGGCTCGGCGGTGCCACGGCTGCTGCGGCTGCTGCGCCGCGGCGGCGCCGGCGCCGCCGCCGAGATACTCGGCGCCTCCCGGCGCTGCCTGGACATGGCGGTCGGCTACGCCAAGGTCCGCGAGCAGTTCGGCCAGCCGATCGGCTCGTTCCAGGCGATCCGCCACAAGTGCGCCGAGATGCTGCTGGAGACCGAGAACTCGCACTCGGCGGTGTACTACGCGGCGTGGGCGCTCGACGCCGGCGCCGAGGACGCCGAGACGGCCGCCTCGATCGCCAAGGCCTACGTCGGCGACGCCTCCCGCAAGGTGTGCGGCGAGGCGATCCAGGTGCACGGCGGCATCGGCTTCACCTGGGAGTACGACCTGCACATGTACTTCAAGCGGGCCAAGGCGCTCGAGGCCCAGTATGGCGACGCCGAGTACCACCGCGAGCTGGTCCTCGACCACGTCGCGAAGTAGGGGCGACCCCGTGACGCCCGGCCCGACCCCGCTCGACGGCATCCGCGTCGTCGACCTGACGAGCTACATCGCCGGCTCCTACGGGGCGATGATGCTGGCCGACCTCGGCGCCGCCGTGGTCAAGGTGGAGGCGCTGGAGGGCGACTCGTTCCGCGAGCTGCCCGGCTTCTTCGGCTGGAACCGCGGGAAGCGCTCGATCGCGCTCAACCTCAAGACACCCGAGGGCCGTGAGATCGTCGAGCGCCTGGCCCGCGAGGGCGACGTGGTGATGGAGAACTGGCGCCCCGGCGTCGCCGATCGTCTCGGCGTCGGCCACGAGCACCTGCGGGCGCTCAATCCGAGATTGATCTACTGCTCGGTCACCGCCTTCGGCTCCACCGGTCCCTACGCCGATCGTCCGGGCTTCGACCCGCTGCTCCAGGCCCTCGGCGGGGTCATGACGCTGCAGGGCTTCGGCGGCCCGCCCCAGTATCTGCGGACCGCGCCGACCGACTACTACACGGCGGCGATCGCGACCCAGGCGGTGCTGGCCGCGCTGTTCGTGCGCGAGCGCACCGGGCGCGGCCAGCGGGTCGAGACGTCGCTGCTGCAGGGGGTGATGGCGCTGCAGTCCGGCATCGTGCTGGATTACCCAACCAAGCCAACGCTGATCCGCGAGAACCCGACCTACCGGCTCTACAAGGGCAGCGACGGTGGGTGGTTCTTCGTGGCGTGCGGCAACCAGTCATTCTGGGTGAAGCTCTGCAAGGCGCTCGGCATGGACGAGTTCGCCGACGACGCGCGCTTCGGCTCGTGGCTGCTGCGCCTGCAGAACAACCAGGACCTGCTGCCGATCATCGAGAAGCGCTTCGGCGAGAAGACGCGCGCCGAGTGGCTCGAGGTCCTGGCCGCCCACGACATCCCCGCCGCGCCGGTGAAGACCGTGCTGGAGTTCATGGACGATCCGGCCGTGAAGCACCACGACATGGTGCACGAGTACGACCATCCCGACGTCGGCCGCCTGCGCCTCATGGGCCAGCCGCTCGTCTTCGCCGACACCCCCACCCGCGATCCCGGCCCCCCGCCCACGCTCGGCCAGCACACCGACGAGGTGCTCAAGGAAGCCGGCTACGACGCCGCCGCGATCAACGAGCTCCGAGCCAAGAAGGTCGTGCGCTAGGCCATGACCTACGAAGCCATCCTCTACCAGGCCGCCGACGGCATCGCCACCATCACCCTGAACCGGCCCGACGTGCACAACGCCATGAACGAGGCGCTGCGGCGCGATCTGCTGCGCTGCTTCGAGGGGCTGGCCACCGACGAGGGCGTCCGCGTGATCGTCGTCACCGGCGCCGGCGGCAAGGCCTTCTCGGCCGGCGCCGACATCCGGGAGTTCACCGCGCCCCAGGTGCCCACCGTGTTCCGCGAGCACCGGCGCCGCCTCGACTTCCGCCAGGCGATGGAACGCTGCTGGCAGCCGATCATCGCCGCCATCGGCGGCTACTGCTTCGGGGGCGGGCTGGAGCTCGCCCTGGCCTGCGACATCCGGATCGCGTCGAGCGACTCGCGCCTGGGCCTCACCGAGGTCGACCTGGCCATCATCCCCGGCGGCGGCGGCACCCAGCGGCTGCCCCGCGTGGTCGGCCGCGGCAAGGCGCTGGAGATGATCCTCACCGCCGCCCGCATCGACGCCGCCGAGGCGCTGCGCATCGGCCTCGTCGAGCGCGTGGTCCCCGCCGGCGAGGCGCTGAAGGCGGCGCAGGAGCTGGCCGCCATGCTGGCCGCCAAGGCGCCGGTGGCGCTGCGCTACGCCAAGGAGGCGGTGGTGAAGGGGATCGAGCTGCCGTTGGCCGACGGCGTCCGACTCGAGAGCGACCTCGCCACGCTGCTGCGCACCACCGAGGACCGCCTCGAGGGCGCCAAGGCGTTCCTGGAAAAGCGCAAGCCGCGCTGGCAGGGGCGCTAGTCTCACGCTAGTCTCACCCGGATGCCGTTCTCGTACTACGCGCGGCTCACGCGCTCCCAGCAAGCCGTCTACCGCAAGAGCGACGAGATCGCCGAGGTACGCCTGGCCCAGCCGGCCGCGCTGCACCCGGCGGTGACCGCGCTCACCACCGCGCTGGCGAGTGAGGATCGCCCGCGCGTGCAGCGGGCGACCGAACGGCTCATCCGCGACCTCACCGACGCGCTCGGCGTGCCGCCGGTGCGGGTCGAGGTGCTGGCGGCGCGGCCGCACGCGCAGTGGGGCGAGCTGCACGGTCTCTACACCGTCGAGCGCGGCAAGCCGCCGAAGATCCAGCTCTGGATGCGCACGGCCAAGCAGCGGCGCGTCGTCGCCTTCCGGACGTACCTGCGAACGCTCCTGCACGAGGTGGGACATC
>JBGPZN010000159.1:0-7558 GCA_041493815.1 Methylomirabilia bacterium | reverse complement strand
GCCCCCGCGCCTGCGGCCGCGCCGGCTCTCACGTGCGCAGGGTCTCACGCTCGCCGTGGCCTCCGCGACGGCGCTGCTGCTCATCACCGCGCTGCTGGTGCCGGGACTGCGTGAGCAGCGGCTCCTCAACCGGATCAACGCGGAGATCACGCGCCTGGACCCGCAGGTGCGCGCCGTCGAGCGGGTGGTGCGCGACCTCGAGCGCAAGCGCAAGCTGCTCGGGACCATCAACGGCCTCGAGACGACCGCCGTCCGGCCGCTGCCAGTCCTGCGCGAGCTGACCGATCTGATGCCGACCGACACCTGGCTGACCACGCTGTCGCTCGATGCCAAGGGCGTCGAGCTGACCGGCCAGGCGGCGGCGGCCAGCACGCTGATTCCCGTGCTGGAGAACTCGCCACGGCTCGAGCGCGTGGAGTTCTCGTCACCGGTCACGCGCGGCCGCGACAAGGAGCAGTTCCGCATCCGCGCCGGGTGGGAAGCGGCCGGCGCCCAGGCCGCCGCCCCGCCCGCCGTGGCGCCGGCGCCCACCGTGACCCCCGTCGTGGACCCGGCCGCGCGACCGCCACGCCAGCTCCCGCCCACGCGGTCCCCCGGAGCGCGTCCATGATCGGCAATCTGTCACACCGCGAGCGGACGTTCGTCCTGCTGGGCGTGGTCGGCCTCGCCCTCGTGCTCGGGTGGATCTTCGTCGTGGATCCGCTGGCCGAGCGCACCCGGCTCACGTCCGAGCTGGTGCCGAGCCGCGCGCAGGTGCTGGCGCGGCGACTCGACCTGCTCGCCCGCAAGGACGCCATCACCAAGGATCTCGAGACGACCAACGCGGACATCGAGCGGCTCTCCGCGCGCTTCCTCACCGAGGCCGCGCCCGCCGTGGCCGCCTCGGAGCTGCAGAAGCTCACCAAGGAGATGGCCGCCCAGGCCAGCACCGAGATCCGGAGCGAGCGTATACTGCCGCCGGTCGAGCGCGGCGAACTCCTGGAAATCCCGGTGGAGATCGCCGTGTCCGGCGAGATCCGCCAGCTCGTCGACCTGCTGGGCCGGCTGGACGGCGCGCAGAAGTTGTTGACCGTTCAAGATTTGCGCGTGAGAGTAGTCAACGTCAGCCAGCCCCGGGAACTGCTCGCGACGCTGACCGTATCCGGGTTCATACTCCCCGGGAAGTCGAAGACATGATGCCCAAGAAGCTACTGATCATCAACGCGCTCTTGCTCGTGATCGCCGGCGGCAGTGCGGCGTTCATCGCCCGGCAGTTCATGGCCCCGCTGGCCATGCCACTGGCGGCGCGGACCCGTCCCGCGCCGCCGGTGACCGCGCCCGGCGAGGAAGCGCCGCGCGGCCAGGCGGGCGCCTACGCCTCGGTGGCCGCCCGAAACCTGTTCAGCCCCACGCGAACCGAGACGCCGCCCACCGGCACGGCCGCCACGGCCGCCCCCGCGGTGAAGCCGAACCTGTTCGGCATCGTGCTGCGTGACGGCGCGCCGATCGCTTACCTGGAGGACCCGGCGACGAAGCGCGTGGCCGGCTATCGCGTCGGCGACGCCATGGCGGGCGGCACCGTGCAGACCATCAGCGCTGACAGCGTCGTCATCGCGCGCCCCGACGGCAACATGGACGTGCGCCTGCGCGACCCCGGCAAGCCGCGATCGGCGCCCCAGCCAGCGACCGCGGGGCTGCCCGGAATGCCGGGCGCGCAACCCGTCGTGGGACCGACGTTGCTGCCGGGCGTCATCCCGCCGGCGGGCGCGCGCGGTCTGCCGGTGCCCGGCGCCGTCGTCCCCCAGCCACCAGTCGGCGTGGCACAGCCCGGTCAGGTGGTGCCGCCGACGCCGCCCGTGGTCCCCGGACGCCGGCCGCTTCCACCGAATCTCTTGCGTCGCCTCCCGCAAGGTGCGCCCACCGATGCCCCACAACAGTAAAGTGACGCGCGGCATCGCCGCGGTCCTGCTGCTCGTCTTCGTGAGCGGCTGTGCCGGTCCCGCGAAGACCTCCCGAGCCACGCCCACGCCGATGCCGCCGATCCCGGCGCCCACGGCCTCGACGACGGTGGAGCCGGCGACGCCGCCGATCGCCGTCTCGGTCGGACCGCGCGCGGAGCCGGCCCCGGCCGAGCCGCCGCGCGCCGCGCCGCCACCGCCCCCGGCCCTGCCCGCCGCCCCGCCGACGGCGCCGCCGGTCCCGCCTTCGCAGCGCGGCCGGTTCATCGTGCTCAACTTCGACAACGCCGATATCGAGACGGTCATCCACGCCGCCAGCGAGATCGTGGGCTTCAACTACGTGCTGGGACCAGGCGTGACGGGCAAGAAGGTCACCGTGCAGACGTCGGGACGGATCCCCCAGGAGGACGTCTTCGGGGTCCTGCTGGCGATCCTCGAGGTGCACGGCGTCACGGCCGTGCGCTCCGGCAACCTCTACAAGATCGTGCCGGTCGAGGGCGCGCGCGAGCGGGCGGTGCCCACCATCGTCGGCGCCACCGCCGATGCCACGCGCACCAGTGACGAGATCATCACGCAGATCGTGCCGATCCGCTTCGCGCCGGTGAACGATCTCGGCACGCTGCTGCGCCCGCTCATCTCATCCAGAGGCACGCTCATCGCCAACCGCGAGACCGGCGTGCTCATCATCACGGACTCCGCCTCCAACATCTCCCGGCTCCTCGACATCATCCGCCTCGTCGACGTCGAAGTGGCGATCGACGAGCTGCAGATCATCCCGCTGCAATACGCGGACGCCGCCGAGATGTCCAACATCCTGAACCAGCTCTTCCAGTCGGGCCGGCTGCGGGGCAGCGGGGGGGCCGTCGGCGCGCCGGTGGCGCCGCTGCCGGGGGCGACCGTCGCGCCCGGGGCCACGGGGCAGAGCGGCGGCACCGACCGGCCGCCGCTGATCGTGCCCGAGCGGCGCTCGAACTCGCTGATCGTGAACGCGCGCAAGGGCGAGATGGAGACCATCCGGCGGGTCATCGAGAAGATCGACGTCAACGTCAGCGGCGGCCGGCGCGTGTTCATCTACTACGCCGAGAACGCCAAGTCCAAGGACCTGGCCTCCACCCTCAACGCCATCTACGGCGGCCGCGAGACGGCGCAGACGACGACGTCGTCGATCTCGACACCGTCCACCGGTGGTCGCGCGACGGGCCAGCCCGTGCCACCGCCCCCGCCCACGATCGTGCCCGGCTCATCGCTGGGCACCGCCGACGTGCCGCTGGCCGAGGGCCAGGTGCGCTTCATCGCCGACGAGGTGACGAACGCCGTCATCGTCACCACCACGCCGCGGCAGTGGTCGGACATCGAGGCGACGGTCAAGCAGCTCGACCGGATGCCGCGCCAGGTGCTCATCGAGGTGCTCGTCGCCGAGATCACGCTCAACGACGACACGCGACTGGGCATCGACTGGGCGATCCGCGAGGGCAAGTTCGGGATCGCCAACGCCAACGCGAACACCGGCGGTTCCGGCGTGACCTTGCCGACGGCGCCGGGATCGACCAGCTCGAGCACCGGCTCCTTCACCACGCCCTCGTCCGCGATCGGGGGCTTTGGGAGCTTGGCTGCCTTTGGCCCGGTCGGCGCCGGACTCACTGCATTCACCTTCGAGAGTCAGAGGTTCCTGGCCATGATCAACGTCCTGGCCTCCGAGAACCGGGTGAACATTGTCTCCAACCCCCACGTGATGACCTCCGAGAACAAGAAGGCCGTGATCAACGTGTCGACGTCGGTCCCGATCATCACGGGCCAGCAGACGAGCACCATAAGCCAGCCGGGCGTGCTGCAAGGTACCACCAACACGACGATCAACACGGGCGGGGTGAACCAGACGGTCGAGTACCGCGACGCCGGCGTCGTGCTCACGGTGACGCCGCGCATCGGCGAGCGAGGGACGGTGGCGCTCGACGTGAAACAGGAGGTGAACTCGGTGGGCCCCGCCGTGGCACCGACCAACTCGCCGTCGTTCGTGAAGCGGGAGGCGGAGACCTCGGTCGTGCTGCTCAACAACCAGACGCTCGTGCTGGGCGGCTTGATCCAGGACACGGTGACCAACAACGACCAGGGCATTCCGTGGCTCAAGAACATCCCGATCCTCGGCTATCTTTTCGGCTTCAAGGAGAAGAAGATCGAGAAGAAGGAGCTGCTGCTGCTGATCACCCCGCGCGTCATCGGCACCGCGCTGGACGCCGCCCGGATCACCGAGGAAATGCGGCGGACGACGCCCGAATTGAACGAGGCCATCCGCAACGCGCCGCGCGCGCCGACCTCGACGCCACCCCCGGCCCCCGTACCGATGCCGTTGACGCCGGCGCCGCCGCGTCCGTCGAGCGCCGTGCCGGCCCCTGCCGCCGCGGCTGTCGTCCCGGCGCTCACGTCACCCGTGGCGACGCCCGCGCCGGCCGCGCCCCCGGCCCGGGGAAGTCCGACGCCCGGAGTCGCGATTTCGGCGCCGGCAGCGGAGGCCGCGCCGGAGGTGCAGAGCGCCCCGGGGCCGGCTCGGCCGGCGGGACCTCCGGCACGTCAGACCCCGCGCGCCGGGCCGCTCGTCCGTCCGCGCATGCTGCCGCTGCCCAGCCCGACCCTGGCACCGCAAGAAACCCAGGTTCCGGCGCCCGACACCGCTCCCGCGCCCAAGAATTAATTAGCAACACGCCGGCGCGCGCCGCTGCGCTCGGTTCTCGCGCTCTAGCGTCCGGTGAACTTCGGGGGGCGCTTGTCGAAGAACGCGGCCAGACCTTCCTGGTGGTCCTCGGAGGCGATGGCCAGACCCTGCGAGTAGGCTTCGAGATCGAGGGCGGCGGCGAGGTCGGAGGTCGCGGCGCGGTTGACCATGTGCTTGGCCAGTCGCAGCACGGCGGGCGGACCGGCGGCGATCTTCTCGGCGAGGGCGCGGGTGACCCGCTCCAGCTCGACGACCGGCACCACCCGGTTCACCAGGCCGATGCGCGCGGCCTCGGCGGCGTCGAAGACCTCGCCCGTGAAGATCAGCTCCTTGGCGCGCGCCAGCCCGACCAGCCGCGAGAGCAGCCAGGTCCCGCCGCCGTCGGGAACGAGCCCGATCTTGTTGAACAGCTCACCGAACTTCGCCCGATCGGACGCGACGACGAGATCGCAGCACAGCGCCAGGTTGGTGCCGGCGCCGACCGCGTAGCCGTCGACCATCGCCAGCGTGGGCCGGGGGAAGTCGACGAGCCGCTGCACCATCCGGTTCAGCAGCTCGACCCGCGCCCGGCCTTCGGCCGCGGTGGAGCGCTGGGCGCGCATGCTCTTGACGTCGCCGCCGGCGCAGAAGTGGCCGCCGGCCCCGGTGAGGACGAGCACCCGCACGGCCTCGTCGGCCTCGACGTCATCGAGCGCCGCCACCAGCTCCTGGCGCATCGTGAGGTCGATCGCGTTGCGCGCCTCGGGACGGTTGAGGGTGATGGTGGCGATGGCGCCCGCCCGCTCGACGATCAGCGTCTGGTAGCCCACGGCAGTCCTCCCAATCTGGCCACTATACTGCGCTCCCTCGGCCTGTCCAGCGCCGGCAGCGTGCTACACTCGGCCGTCGTATGCGCCTCATCGGGATGGTCCACGTCGCCCCGCTGCCCGGTAGCCCGCGCTGGAATGGCTCCATGCAACGCGTCGTCGAGACCGCCGTCGCCGACGCCCGCGCTCTTGTCGAGGGCGGCATGGACGCGGTGCTGATCGAGAACTACGGCGACGCGCCGTTCACGCCGGGCCGCGTCGAGCCCGCCACCGTGGCCGGGCTCGCCGTCGTCGCGCGCGAGATCCGCAGCGCGCTCCCCGGAGCCACGCTCGGCATCAACGTGCTCAAGAACGACGCGCGGGCGGCGCTGGCGATCGCCTGCGCGGTGGGCGCCCGCTTCATCCGCGTCAACGTCCACGCCGGCGCCGTCGTCGCCGACCAGGGCATCGTGCAGTCGGACGCCTACGGCACGCTGCGCGACCGCCGCCTGCTCGGCAGCGACGTGGCGATCTTCGCCGACGTCGGCGGCAAGCACGCCACGCCCCTGGCACCGGTGGACCTCGAGCAGCACGCCCGCGACCTCACGCATCGCGGCCTCGCCGACGGCCTCGTGGTGTCGGGGCCCGCCACCGGTGCGGCCACATCCCTGGGCGACATCAAGCGCGTCCGCGGCGCGGTCCCCCACGTGCCGCTGCTCGTCGGCAGCGGCGCCACCCCCGACACCGCCGCCGAGCTGCTCTCGATCGCCGACGGCCTCATCGTCGGCACCGCGCTCAAGCGCGACGGCGACGTGAACGCTCCGGTGGATCCCGCGCGGGTGCGGCGGCTGGTCGCCGCCGCTCGTTGACGCGGGGAGCGCGCGCCAGGCTTCTCACCCGCTCGGTGGTGCTGCTCGCGCTGCTCGCCGGCGCGGCGTGCCGCACGCTGGCCCCACCCGACCCTGCCCGTCTCGCCCCGCTGCTGCCGCGTCTCGGCGATCTCCTCCTCGTCGGCTTCCACGGCACGTCCGGTGAAGGCAACGCGGCGCTCGACCGCCTGCTCTGCGACACGCGAGCCGGAGGCGTCTTGCTGTTCGGCCGTAACGTCGTGGACGTTGCGCAGGTCGGACGGCTCACGCGCTGGACGATCGAACGGGCGCGGGCGTGCGCCGGGCGCCCGCTCTTCGTCGGCGTCGACGCCGAGGGCGGCCGCGTCATGCGCCTGGGGGCAAGCGCGGGCTACTCGGCCACGCTCTCGCACCAGGACCTGGGCGACGGCAACGACCTGACCCTGACCGAGATCGAGGCCCGCCGCATCGGCGGCCGCCTGCGCGACGCCGGCATCTCCTGGAACCTGGCGCCGGTGGTCGACGTCGGCTACAATCCCGCCAACCCGGTCATCGTCGGCACCGGCCGCAGCTTCGGCGCCGATCCGGCTCGCGTCACCGCGCACGCGCGCGCGTACCTGGCCGGAATGCGCGCGGCGGGCATGCTCACCGCGCTCAAGCACTTCCCCGGCCACGGCTCGAGCTTCGCGGATTCGCACCTGGGATTCGTCGACGTCACCGACACCGCGCGGCCCACGCTGGAGCTGGCGCCCTACCGCGCGCTGATGGCCGAGGGCGTCGTGGACGCCGTGATGACCGCGCACGTCTTCAACCGCCGTCTCGACGACCGCTACCCCGCCACGCTGTCCCGCTCCACCATCTCCGGCCTGCTCCGCCGCGACCTCGGCTGGGCCGGCGTCGTCGTCAGCGACGATCTCCGCATGGGCGCCATCGACCAGCACTACGGCCTCGACGAGGCCACCATCCTCGCCCTCAACGCCGGCGTCGACCTCCTCCTCATCGCCGACGACCACCTCCCCGACGGCCGCTCCGCCGCCAGCGTCGCCCTCGCCTCGATCCGCCACGCCCTCACCGACCGCCGCCTCACCCCCGAAACCATCGAAGCCGCCCTCACCCGCATCACCACCCTCCGCTCCCGCGTCCCCTCCCCCCAATTCGGCCAGTAGTCGCTCCCGTCGCCGTCACTTCTGTTGTGGTCCTGCTCTTCAGCCTCGTGGCGAACGGGCAAATCACGTTGCGCAAGATCGAAGGCTGGCGGAAGATCGCCGGCGTGCTCAG
>JBGPZN010000114.1:0-8838 GCA_041493815.1 Methylomirabilia bacterium | reverse complement strand
GGCGGTGAGGGCAAGGAACGCCTCCTCGAGGTCGGCGCCGGCGACCTCCAGGTCGGTGATGGCGACGCCGCGGCGGAACAGCTCGCGCAGCACCGTCTCCGGCTCGGCGCTGAGCAGGCGCACGCGATCGCCGACGCGATCGAGCGCCGTCACCGGCAGCCCATCGAAGGGCCGCGGCGTCGAGCGCCGTCGTCGTCCGGAAGTGCACGCGCTTGCTCGGCATCCGGGCCTTGAGCGCGGCCGGCGCGGCGTCGGCGATGACGACGCCGTGGTCGATGACCACGATGCGCCGCGCGAGCGCGTCCGCTTCCTCCAGATAGTGCGTGGTCAGCACGATGGTGCGCTCGGCCCCGGCCAGCTCCTGGATCGATCGCAGGAACGCCTGGCGGGCCTCGACGTCCATGCCGACCGTGGGCTCGTCGAGAAACAGCACCTCGGGGTCGCCGCACACGGCCAGCGCGAAGTACAGCCGCTGGCGCTGGCCGCCCGAGAGCTGATTCACCCGGGCGCGCGCCTTGTCCTTGAGCCCGGCCAGCGCGACGACGCGCTCGCCGGGCAGCGGTCGCGGATAGTAGGCGCGGAAGAGGTCGATCAGCTCGCGCACCGTCAGCACGCCCGGCACGCCCGACTCCTGCAGCATCACGCCCGCGCGGCTGCGCGCGCGCCGATCCCCGGGGTCGAGGCCGAACAAGCGCACGCGACCCGAGGTCGGGCGGCGCAGGCCGAGCATCAGGCTGATCGAGGTGGTCTTGCCGGCGCCGTTGGGCCCGAGCATCGCGACGACCTCGCCGCGGCCGATCACGAGATCGACGCCGCGCAGCGCCTCGACCTCGCCGTAGCGCTTGCGCGCGCCCTGAAGCTCCACCACCACCGGCGCCGCCGCCACGCTCACCCCTTGAGCCCGCTCATGACGACGCCGCGCACGACCCACTTCTGGCAGACGAGGAAGACGATCAGGATCGGCAGGATGCTGACGACAGCGGCGGCGGTCACCAGGTTGTACTCGATGAAGTACATGTTGGTGAAGCTCAGGAGCCCGAGGGTCACGACCTTCATCGTCGGCGAGTTGACGACGACCAGCGGCCAGAACAGCTCGTTCCACGTCCACATGAACTTCACGATGACCAGCGTGGCCAGCGCCGGCTTCACCGACGGCAGGATGATCCGCCAGAAGATCCCGAACTCGCCGGCCCCGTCGATGCGGGCGGCGTCGACGTAGTCCGTCGGCACCACCTCGATGCTCTGTCGCATGAGGAACACGCCGAAGACGCTCACGAGGTCGGGCGCCAGGATCCCGAGGTAGGTGTCCAGCAGGCTCAGACGATTGACCCACAGGTACAGCGGGACGACGACCGACTGGAACGGCACCATGAGGATGCCGACGATGGCGAAGAAGAACAGGCCGTGGCCGGGAAAGCGGAACTTGGCGAAGCCGTAGCCGGCCAACGACGACACGATCACGCTCGACAGCGCCGAGGCGGAGGCCACCAGCGCGCTGTTGAGCAGGAAGCGCGCGAACGGCTGCCGCTGGAACACCTCGCGGAAGTTGTCGAGGTTCGTCCAGCGGTCGGGGGTGATCTGCAGGGGGACGCGCTGGATCTCCGGCACCGTCTTGAGCGCGGTGAGGGCCATCCAGACGAAGGGAAAGAAGACGCAGACGGCCCCCGTCGCCACCAGGGCGCCCACCAGCCAGTGCCGGGGCCCGGGCTTCAGTACTCGACCTGCCGGCGGAACAGCCGCCATTGCGCCAGCGTGACCAGCAGCAGCGAGACGAACACGAACACCGCCATGACCGAGGCGTCGCCGAGGCGGAAGTACTTGAAGGCGGTGTCGTAGAGCAGCATGATCACCGTCTGGCTGGCGCCGGCCGGTCCGCCCTGCGTGGTCGCGTAGACCGTGTCGAACACCTTGAAGTTGAAGATCAGCTCGAGGATCGTCACCATGACGATCTGGGGGTTGAGCAGCGGCAGCGTCAGCCGGCGCAGGGCCTGCCAGCGGCTGGCGCCGTCGATCGAGGCCGCCTCGTAGTACTCGGTCGGGATCGCCTGCAGCGCGGCCAGGAAGATGATCGTGTCGAAGCCCAGGCGCACCCACACGTTGATGATCGCCAGTGACGGCCGCACCATCTCCAGGCTCTGCAGCCAGTGCAGCGGCGGCATCCCCACGCGGTTCAGCAGGTGGTTCAGGAAGCCGTAGAGCGGATCGTACATCCACTGCCAGATGAGCGCGGCGGCCACCAGCGACACCGCGAACGGCAGGAAGTACATGGCGGTCCACACGCTCCGCGCCCGGATGCTGCGCAGCCGGTGGAGGCCGAGCGCCACCATCAGCGCGAGCGCGACCGTCGCCGGCACCGACATGAAGAGCAGGCTCACCGTGTTGCTCACGGCCTGCCAGAACGTCGAGTCGGTCAAGACCTTCTCGTAGAGCCGGAGCCCCACGAACCGGCTCTCACCGCCCGGCACCGTTCGGTAGAAGGAGCCGATGACGGACTCCACGAGCGGGACCAGGAAGACGAGGGCGAAGTAGACCAGCGCCGGCAGCACGAACAGCAGGCCGGCGCGGCGCTGGCGGTCGAGGTACGAGCGGGGGGCGACGAGCCGCCAGACGTCGTGCACGGCCGTCGCCCCGCTCCGGCTAGTCCTTGAGGGCGCGGTCCATCTTGGCCGCCGCCTCGTCGAGGAGCGGCTTGGGCTGCCCCTTGCCGTAGAGCGCCGCCACCACCGCCTCGCCGAACGCCGTGGCGAGCTCGTTGGACTTGGGGTGGTAGTACTCCGGCGGCACCGGCTGCTTGAGCATCTCCTGCGTCGACTGGTAGTCCGGCCGCGCCTTCACGTACGCCGAGTCCAGGTTCGCCGTCCACACGGGCAGGATCCCCTGGGCCTGGTGCTGGTCGAGGTCGTCCTTGGCGTTGCTGATGAAGCGGATGAAGTCCCACGCCGCCGGCTTGCTGGCGCTGTTCTTGTAGACCATGTTGGTCCACGGGAACAGGTTGCCGGCGCCGGGGCAGGCCTTTGCGCACGGCAGCGCGTAGACCTTGAAGCTCACCTCGGGCGCGTTCTTCTTCACCCAGCCGAAGTACCACGACTCCCGGAAGATCGTGGCCGCCCGCTTCTGGCCGAACGCGTCCTCCGGTGTGGGGAACACCAGGCTGGCGACCTTGTGCTTCTGCACGAGGTCCGCGTAGAACTGCAGCGCCGCCACCATCTCGGGGCTGTTGGCGAAGCCGGTGGCCCGCTCGAGATTGGGCGAGAGCATCCGGGCGCCGTAGGCGTGGGCGAACGGCAGGAACTTGTCGGCGATGCCGACCGGATGGCCCTTGTGCCGCAGCGCGAAGCCGACCTGCGTCGGCTCGCCCTTGGCGTCGAGCACGGTCAGCTTCTTCATGGCGGCCAGCCAGTCGTCGAGCGTCTTGGGCGGCTTGTCCGGATCCAGGCCCGCCTTCTTGAACGTCTCGGTGTTGATGTACATCTGCTGGAAGTTGCCGTGCTCGATGGGCGTGCCGTAGCGCACGCCCTTCCACTTGCCGACCGAGACCATGTACTTCGGCAGGCTGTCGTCCCAGGTCTTGGCCAGGTCGGCCGGCATGCGGTCGCAGAAGTCGTACTGGCCGCACCAGTGGTGGGTCATGCCCATGAAGATGTCGGGCGCCCCGCTCTTGCCGACGAGCGCGGCCAGGTACTTGGCCTCGTAGCCCTGGTAGGGCACCGTGACGACCTGCACCTCGTAGCCCGACTTCTGCGCGAAGTCCTTGCCCCGGGTCTCGTAGAACTTGTTGAACTCGGGGTTCTGCTCCCAGTGCGTCCAGAACACGAGCTTCTTGGGTTGGGTCCACGCCGTGGGTGGCGCCAGCGCCAGCGTCAAGACCGCCACCCCCGCCGCCACCGCGCACACGATACGGGAACGCATGCCGGGCTCCTTTCGTCTACGGGCTCGCCCCGGGCGGGGGCGGCGGCCGCCGTCCGCCTCGCCCGCAGAGAATGGGCGAATCCGCCGGGGGCGTCAAGACGTCAGCTTGCGGGCACGCGGGGTGCATGCGTATCATCCAGCACCCAATGAGCATCGCCCCGGCGCAGACGGCGACGACGCTACCGATCGACCGCCCGGCGCTCCTCGCGCGGTATCACGACGTGCGGCGGACGACCGAGCGCCTCTGTCGACCGCTGGGTGCCGAGGACCACGTCGTGCAGGCGATGCCCGACGTGAGCCCGACCAAGTGGCACCTGGCGCACGTCTCCTGGTTCTTCGAGACCTTCCTGCTGGCGCCGAACCTGCCCGGCTACGCGCCGCTGAACCCGGCCTATCGCGTCCTCTTCAATTCCTACTACAACGGCGTCGGCCCTCAGTTCTCCCGGCCGGACCGGGGCCATCTCTCGCGCCCGACCGTCGCCGAGGTGCTGGCCTATCGGGCGTGGGTCGATCGTGGCGTGGCCACGCTGCTGGAGCGCGGCGACGAGGCGCGGCTGGCCGCGCTGGCGCCGCTGCTCGAGCTCGGTCTCAACCACGAGCAGCAGCACCAAGAGCTGATCCTGACCGACATCAAGTACAACCTCGCCGTCAATCCGCTCCACCCGGCCTATCACGGCGTGACGCCGGTCCGCGGCGCGGCGACCCGGCCCCTCGGCTGGCGCGAGCACGCGGGCGGCCTGCAGCCGATCGGCCACGACGGCGTCGGCTTCGCCTTCGACAACGAGTGGCCGCGCCACACCGTCTATCTGCGACCGTTCCGCGTCGGCGATCGGCTCGTGACCAACGGCGAGTATCTCGAGTTCGTCGACGCCGGCGGCTATCGCGACGCGGCCCCCTGGCTGTCGGAGGGCTGGCGCGCGGTGCAGGAACGCGGCTGGCAGGCCCCGCTGTACTGGGAACGTGTCGACGACGCGTGGTGGACGCAGACGCTGCACGGATTCCTGCCGCTCGACCCGCACGCGCCCGTCGCCCACGTGAGCTACTTCGAGGCCGACGCCTACGCGCGCTGGCGGGGCGCGCGCCTGCCGAGCGAGCCGGAGTGGGAGCACGCCGCGGCCGACGCGCCGGTCCTCGGTAACTTTCAGAACGCTGGCGTGTTCCACCCGCTGCCGGCCACGCTCGACGACGACCGCGCGCTCGTCCAGGTGTTCGGCGACGTGTGGGAGTGGACGCAGAGCGCCTACGCGCCCTACCCGGGCTACCGGCCGGCGCCGGGCGAGGTGGGCGAGTACAACGGCAAGTTCATGGTCAGTCAGATGGTGCTGCGCGGCGGCTCGTGCGTCACGCCGCAGTCGCACATCCGGGTCAGCTACCGCAACTTCTTCCCCCCCGACGCCCGCTGGCAGTTCTCCGGGATCCGTCTGGCCGACGACGCCTGACCGGCGCCGTCGCCATCCCTACCCGGCGGGAGCAAGGAGCCAACCGTGCGCTATCGGGTCGAAGTCCACGCCGACGCCCACACGCGCCTGAAAGCAATGGCCGAAGACGTCCTGCGCGGCCTCGGCACGCGCCCCCGCTCGCTGCCGCCGAAATATTTCTACGACGCCGCCGGCTCGCGGCTCTTCGACGAGATCACCCGGCTGCCCGAGTACTACCTGACCCGCACGGAGGACGCCCTGCTCGATCGCCTCGCCCCCGCGCTGATGCGCGCGCTGGAGCCGCGTGACGTCGTCGAGCTGGGCTCCGGCTTCTCGCTGAAGACGCGCCGCCTGCTCGAGGCCCGCGGGGGCGGGGCGCTGCGCTACACGCCCGTCGACGTCGACGAGACCACGCTGGCCGCCTCCGCCGAGCGCCTGCTGGCCGAGGACCCCGCGTTGCAGGTCCACGCCATCATCGGCGACTTCGAGCGCCACCTCGTGCACGTGCCCCCACCCAGCGGCCGCCGCCTGGTGCTCTTTCTCGGCAGCACCATCGGCAACCTCGACGCCCCCGCGCGCCAGGCCCTGCTCGCCCAGGTCCGCAGCCTCCTGCGCCGCGGCGACCGGCTGCTCGTGGGCGTCGATCTCGTGAAGGACGTGACAGTGCTGGAGGCCGCCTACAACGACGCGGCCGGCGTGACGGCCGCCTTCAATCGGAACATCCTGCGCGTCGTCAACCGGGGGCTGGGCGCCGACTTCCAGCCGGAGGCGTTCCGCCATCACGCCTGGTACAACGCCGCCGAGAGCCGCATCGAGATGCACCTGGTGCCCGAGACCCGGCAGACCGTCCACATCCCGAGCCTCGCCTTCACCGTGCGCCTGGAGCCGTCCGAGAGCATCTGGACGGAGAGCTCGTACAAGTTCACGCGGGCGTCCACGCGCGCGATGCTGGCGGTGGCCGGGCTTCGTCTCGACGCCTGGCACACCGACGCCGGCGAGCGCTTCGCGCTGGCCCTCGCCGCGCCCACATCGCGCCCGGTCGCCGCCCGAGCGCGGCGCGCCGCGTGAGCCCGTGGGCGACACCCCCACGCCCTGGCGCTTCTACGTCCACGACGACCTGACCGAGGATGTCCGCGAGCGGCATGGCGGCGACTCGCCGGCCTTCGCGCTGGCGCAGGAGCTGATGGCGATGGTCCGGCGCGACGAACGCGTGAACGTGCTCACGCTGCAGGAGCAGATCGACGCGCTCATCGCCCGCGGCCCGCACGCGCCGTTCGCGCTCACGATCGGGATCGCTCGCGCCGGCGAGCGCGTCGCCCGTCAGGTCCACGCCCGCGCCGGCTGGTTTCCGGCCATCCAGCGGGTGGATCTGACGCGCGAAGAGGACGGCCGCGGCGGCTACGCGGTCGTGAGCCCGACCGGCGCGACGCTGGCCGGACAGCTCGCCGGGGTGGAGACGGCCGCGTCCCTGGCGATCGTCGACGACACGATCTTTTCCGGTATCACGATGCGCCAGGTGCTCGAGGCGCTGTCACTCGCCGTTCGCGCGCGCACCCACGCGTTCTGCCTGCGCGGCGTCGCGGAATCGCTGCCGCCGCTGCAAGCGCTCTGTCCCGTCACGCCCGGCTTCGCCGCCCCTGGCCGTCTGCTCGACGAGGTCAGCTTCATCAACGCCAGCGGCCTCGTCCGTCGCGGCTCCATTCGCCGCACCGGCCAGTCTCCGCTCGCGTTCTTCGAGCGGCCCGCATGGATGCGCGCGTGGTTCCCCGGCCGCGCCGACGCCGTGATCGACCTCTGTCGCCGTCTCAATCTCCTGCTCGAGCCCACCGGCGCTCCCTCGCTGCCCGCGACCGACTAGACTCAGCGCCTGGCGGCCTCGGGCCGGCCCCGTCAACGCGAGACCGCTATCCTTCGACGGGTAGTCCGGGGCCGCACCCGCGCCGCGCGCGCCGTAGCCGTGGCCCGCGAAGAAACCGCCCCCGAACGCGACCGGTATCGCGAGCCCTCAACACCCATCTCGGAACACGAGAATCCCGACGATGGCCTTTGTGATCTGGCCGAGGACGAAGCCGAACGCGAGGAACAACCCCAGGAAACGCCATGTCCAAAGCTGGTCAAAACCCAAGACCAGCCCGCTGAGCGTTGCTACGCCGAAGAGCGCAGACCCGCCGACGACCCCAACCCACCGGACAGACTCGCGGGACAACGTCAACCGCGCGCCGCAAGAGAGGCAGCTGAAAACGCCTGGGCTGAAGAGTACTCGCCACCTCGCATAGACCGCCTGGCAGCGTGGGCAGTTGAGTTCGTTCATTCTCTTGTGCCAACGCCCGTCACGAGCGGCACGCGTCAGGGCATCCGCTTCGTTGCGGAGGTAGGCGTCCCGTCCCGTAGCGCGGCCTCTATCACCGACACGAGGAAGACCATATCGTTCCGCGATAGCCACCAGCAGCCGCGGAGGAACCCCACCCCTACAAGAAAGAACAAGACCCCGACAAGCGGGACGAGCAACGCAACGGCCCCTTCGTATAGCTTCGTGTGATTCTGACCGACCGCTCGCAACGTCGCAGCCAGAGCCACGGCGGTCCAAACCAGAGCGAAAGCCATCCAACTCGTCATGAAGATTTTGGAGAATAGGAACATCGTAAACCGACCCTCGAGAACGACACGGCCGTGGCTTTGGTGGAACCTGCCGACGAAGATGGGCTTGAAGCTGTTGGCGAACAATGGAATGACCCGCTGCAGACGCACCCTGGACTCACTGACCGGCCCGACTGCTGCCTGACGAAAGAGCGCCGAGAAGACGCTACGCCTGGTACGTTCTCGGAGGCGCTCCACAGACTTCATCAATGCGAAGTCACTCGGGAACCGCACCGGAATGTCACCATATAGGAAGTTGAAGAAGCGCTTAAGCATCTCGTCGTACGTCTACTCTCATCAGACAGTTCCGTATAGCAAGGTGAACACTGTAGCTTCTGCAGTCTAGCAAGACCAGTGGGCTTGCTCGCAATGCGGAGATTCTCTTGAGACGTTCCGCGTCTAGCTCGCTGCGTGGTCTTCGGGACCGCCTGGATAAGCTGCGCGGCGCTGATGTATAGCACGGCGACCGCGGTAAGAGCTCGAGGATCCTGTCTCCATCGCGTGGCGCGAGGCCGCCAACGGTCAGCGCGGTCGAGACATGACGAGCCGCAGACCGCGAGGAACCAGCAGGCGGTCGATCAGCTCGAAGACGCCATGGAAGAGCAGGGCCATGAGGGCGGCCGGGATGGCGCCGGCGAGGATCGTCGTGGCGTCGTCGAGGGCGAGGCCGCGGACGATCAGGGTCCCGTAGCCGCCGCCGCCGATGAAGGCCGCGAGCGTGGCGGTGCCGACGGTCCAGATCGCCGCGGTCTTGACGCCGGCGAGCACGTTCACCGAGGCCAGCGGCAGCTCGATGCGCGCTAGGCGGCGCCAGCCGGCCAGGCCGAGGACGTCGGCGATCTCCAGGAGCTGGCGGTCGAGCGTGGCCAGGCCG
>JBGPZN010000500.1:0-2815 GCA_041493815.1 Methylomirabilia bacterium | reverse complement strand
TGCGCACGCCGCTGAATGCGATCATCGGCTTCTCCGAGGTCATGCTGGAGCGGCTGTTCGGCGACGTGAACGCCAAGCAGGAGGAGTACCTGCACGACATCCTCTCGTCTGGCCGCCACCTGCTCTCGCTCATCAACGACATCCTCGACCTGGCCAAGATCGAGGCCGGGCGGATGGAGCTGGAGCCGGCCGACTTCGACCTGCCGCAGGCCATCGACAACGCGCTCGTCCTCGTGCGGGAGCGGGCGATGCGGCGCGGGATCACGCTCGAGCAGTCGATCGATCCGCGGCTGGGCGAGATCAAGGGCGACGAGCGGAAGATCAAGCAGGTGATGCTCAATCTGCTGTCGAACGCGGTAAAGTTCACGCCGGAGGGCGGGCGCATCGCCGTGCGGGCGGTCCGGGCCGACGGCGTCGCCGAGATCTCGGTGGTCGACACCGGCGTGGGCATCGCGCCCGAGGATCACGCGGCCGTGTTCGAGGAGTTCCGGCAGGTGGGCACCGACTACGCGCGCAAGCACGAGGGCACCGGGCTGGGCCTGGCCCTGGCCCGCAAGTTCGTCGAGCTGCACGGCGGCACGATCCGGGTCGAGAGCCAGCTCGGCCAGGGCGCGACCTTCACCTTTACCATCCCGGTGACCCCATGGCAGGCGAGCTGATCCTGGTCGTCGAGGACAACGAGAAGAACCGCAAGCTCGTGCGCGACGTGCTGGTCGTCAAGGGCTACCGGCTGCTCGAGACGGAGAGCGGCGAGGACGGGCTGCGCCTGGCGCGCGAGCAGCATCCCGCGCTGATCCTCATGGACATCCAGCTTCCCGGCATCGATGGTATCGAGACGTTGCGACGACTGCGGGCCGATCCGGCCACGGCGGCCATCCCGGTCGTCGCGGTGACCGCCTCCGCCATGACCCAGGATCGGCAGAAGATCCTGGTCGCCGGCTTCGACGGCTACCAGGCCAAGCCCATCAGCATCCGCCCGTTCCTGCAGCTGGTGCGCGAGGTTCTCGACCGGCCGTCGCGGAGCGCGCCGTGAGCGGGCCCGGGCGCGTGCTGATCGTCGACGACACGCCGGTCAACCTCAAGCTGCTGGCCGACCTGCTGGCCGCCAAGGGCTACGCCGTCGTGACCGCGACGTCCGGCCCCGAGGCGCTGGCCAAGGTCGAGGCCGACGCCGCCGACCTGGTGCTGCTCGACGTCATGATGCCGGGCATGAGCGGCTATGAGGTGTGCCGCAAGATCCGCGCGAACCCGGCCACCGCGATGCTGCCGGTGGTGATGGTCACCGCGCTCGATCCCGCCCAGGAGCGTGTGAAAGGCATCGAGGCCGGCGCCGACGACTTCCTGACCAAGCCCATCCACCAGCCCGAGCTCCTGGCCCGGGTGCGCTCGCTGCTGCGCGTGAAGACGCTGTGGGACCAGCTGGCCGAGCTGAACCGCACGCTCGAGCAGCGCGTGACCGAGCAGGTGGGCCAGCTCGAGCGCCTGGGGCGCCTCAAGCGCTTCTTCTCTCCGCAGCTGGCCGAGGCGATCGTCACCGGGGGCGCCGAGGACCCGCTGAAGAGCCACCGGCGCGAGGTGACCGTGGTGTTCCTCGACCTGCGCGGCTTCACCGCCTTCGCGGAGACGGCCGAGCCCGAGGAGGTCATGGGCGTGCTGCGCGAGTACCACGCGGCCATGGGCGAGCTGATCCTCGCTCACGAGGGCACGCTGGAGCGCTTCACCGGCGACGGCATGATGATCTTCTTCAACGATCCCACGCCGGTGCCCAACCCCCAGGAGCGCGCGGTGCGGATGGCGCTGGCGATGCGCGATCGAGTGGACGAGCTGGTGCGCGGCTGGCGCAAGCGGGGCTGGGAGCTGGACTTCGGCGTCGGCATCGCCCAGGGCTACGCCACGATCGGCGCCATCGGCTTCGAGGGCCGCTGGGACTACGGCGCCATCGGCACCGTCACCAACCTGGCCGCGCGCCTGTGCGGCGAGGCCCAGCCCGGCCAGATCCTCGTCCCGCGCCGTCTGTACGGCACGCTGGAAGACCTGGTCGAGGCCGCACCCGTCGGCGAGCTGGCGCTCAAGGGCTTCTCCCGCGCCGTCAGCGTCTACAACGTCACCGCGCTGAAGCCGGCCTGAGCGCCACCTCGGCGAAGACGCCGTAGTGGTCCGAGGGCCACAAGGCACCGCCGTCGTCGCGCGTCCCCGGGGTGTTCAGCACGAGGCGCGCCGACACCGCGGTCGCCTCGCGGCCGTCGCCGGCCTTCACGAACACGTAGTCGACCCGGCGGAACACGGTCGGCGACGGCGCCTCGATGCGCTGCCACACGGTCAGGCCGGGCGCGTCCGGGTTGGCGGCGCGGAAGAGATCGACGAACCCGCGATCGCGGAAGGCGCCGAGCGCCGGCGCCGTCTCGCCCGTGTTGAGGTCGCCCATCACGACGGCTGCTCGCCCGTTCGGCTCGCCGGCCAGCTCGGCCACCCGGCGCGTCTGGCAGTCGTCCCGCGAGGTGTGGGTCGAGAAGACCGCGACGACGCCGGCCGGCGTCCGGATGTCGGCGCGCAGCGCCACCCGCGGGTCGAACCAGCGCTGACAGCGCGGCAGGTCGTAGACCTCGGTGGCGGCGATCGGGAAGCGGCTCAGGATCGCCGGACCCTCCACGAAGCCCAGCGCGCCCACGATCAGCCGGCCGAGCACGCGCAGCGGGAACACGCGCTCGGTGGCCCGCGCGTGGACGTGCGCCAGCCCCAGCGCCTGCGCGATCCGGGCGGCCACGTCGCCCCGCCGGCGGGTGACCGGCGATTCCTGCAGCGCCACCACGTCGGG
>JBGPZN010000468.1:0-3096 GCA_041493815.1 Methylomirabilia bacterium | reverse complement strand
CGCTGCCGGCCTGGCGAGCGATCGTGTTCGACTACCTGATCCCGCTCTACACGCGACTGGGGCGTACGGCCGGCTGGAACGTCTACCGCGCCGAGGTGTGGATTCCGATCGGCACCGGCGTCGCGCTCTCGATCGCGAGCGCGCTGGGCGCGGGACGCTTCGGCGCGCGCCACGCGGTGGCGGCGGTCGGCGTCCTCTACGGCGTCGCGCATTTCGTGGGGCAGGACAAGGGCTGGGAGTATCACCTCTATCCGCTGGCGGCGTTCGCCCTGCTCCTGCTCGTCGCCGAGCTCGGGCCGGCCCTGGCCCGCTGGCGCCGGCCGCTGGCCGCACCGGTGCTGCTCGCGGTCGCGCTCGCCGCCGTGCTGCTGGCCGGCAAGGCGATGGCCGTGAGCCCGGCCGCCTGGGAGCGCGACAAGGCCGACCACGCGCGCCGGCTCGCCGCCGAGCTCGGACCCATGCTGGCGCCGGGCGAGACCGTGCAGGTCCTCGACACGACCGCCGGCGGCATCCATGCGCTGCTGCGTCTCGGCGCCCGCCAGCCGACGCGCTTCCTCTACGACTTTCATTTCTTCCACGACACGAGCCATCCCACGATCCGGGCGCTGCGGGCCGAGCTGATCCGGGATCTCGACGCGCGGCCCCCGGCGCTGATCGTCGTCTTCGAGCCGGGCTGGCCGGCCGGCGGCTACGAGCGCCTCGCCACCTTCCCGGAGCTGGCCGAGCGGCTGGCGCGGTACGATCTGGTGCAGGCCGGGCCTGGCTATCGCATCCATGCACAACACCACCGTTAAGCGGATCATTCGCGCTTACGACGATCCCATCGTGCGCGCCTACTGCTGGGTGCGCTTCGGCATCCTGCGCCAGCGTTTCCTCGACGAGATCGGCCAGTACCTGCCGGAGGCAGGACCGGTGCTGGACATCGGCTGCGGCTTCGGCCTGTTCTCGCTGTACTACGCGGCGACGGGCCCCCGGCGCCTGCTGCGCGGGCTGGACCTCGACACCCGTCGCATCGCGCTGGCCCGGCGGGCAGCCGGGCGCCTGGGGCTCGACAACGTCGCCTACGAGGTGGGCGACGCCCGCGACTTCAAGGGCGACGGCGAGGTCGGTGCGGCCTACATGCTCGACATCGTCCACCACGTCCCGCCCGCCAGCGTGCCGCCGCTCCTGCGCGCGCTGCGCCGCAGCCTGGCCCCCGGTGGCCGGTTGCTGGTGAAGGACGTCGACACGCGCCCGGCGCCCAAGCGATGGTTCACCTGGCTGCTCGACCGGGCGATGGCGCCGTCGACGCCGGTGCACTACTGGAGCGCGGAGGCGCTGACCCAGGCGCTCGTCGACGCCGGCTTCGTCGTGCGCCGCCATCTGATGGTCGATCTGCTGCCCTATCCCCACGTGCTGTACGTCTGCGAGGCGCGGCCGTGACGGGCGTGACGCTGCTGGCGGCGGAGTCGCTCACCGCCGGCTATGGCCGGATGGACATCCTGCACGACGTCTCGCTCACCGTCGACGTGAACGAGATCGTCAGCATCATCGGCCCCAACGGCGCCGGCAAGTCCACCGCGTTCAAGACCATCGTGGGATTCCTGCGCCCGCGGGCGGGCCGCGTCCTGTTCAACGGCGAGGAGATCACCGGCCTCCGCCCCGACCTCGTGCTGCGCCGTGGGCTGGCCTACGTGCCGCAAGGACGGATCGTGTTTCCGCAGATGACAGTGCTCGAGAATCTGGAGATGGGCGCCTACATCGAGCGCGACCCGGCCCGCATCGCCGCCGCGCTCGAGCAGGTCTACGCGCTGTTTCCGATCCTCGCCGAGCGCCGCAAGCAGAACGCCGGGACCATGTCGGGCGGTGAGCAGCAGATGGTGGCCATCGCGCGCGCCCTCATGACGACACCCAAGCTCATCCTCCTCGACGAGCCGTCGCTGGGCCTGTCGCCTCGGTTCGTCACGCTGATCTTCGAGAAGCTGATCGCCCTGCGGCAGGCCGGCTACACGCTGATGCTGGTCGAGCAGAACGCCACCCGCGCGCTGGCCGTCGCCGACCGCGCCTACGTGCTGGAGCTCGGCCGCAACCGCCTCGAGGGCCCCGGCCCGCGCCTGCTCGCCGACCCCGAGGTCAAGCGCCTCTACCTCGGCGGCTGAGCCCGCGTGGCGCGCCGGTGCCGCCGGGGCTATAGTCTCGGTCTATGAGCTCTCGCCTGCGTCCGGCGCAGCTCCTCGCGTTCCTCGCCGCGCTCGTCTTCATCCTGCAGCTGCCCGGGCCCGCGACGTGCCTGAAGCTCGCCTGGCGCTTCACGGCCGTGCCGCTCGAGACCGTCGAGACGGAGTCGGATCCTCGAGTCGAGGAGCCGACGGCCGAGCCCGGGGCCGTTGCGGCCGTTCAGATCGGGCTCCCCGATGGCGCCGAGCCGTCGGTCATCGCGTGGTTGATCGTCCCGCTCGCCCGGCCGAACCCCGTCATCGAGGCGGGGACGACGCGGGCACCGCCGCTCGCCTAGCCTCTCCGCGCGTCGACCATCGGGCATCGCAAGCTGGACGGTGACGTCCGTCCGGCATCGGCGGTGCGGTGCGATCGCTCACCTCAAGAGAGAAAGGTGCGTCCATGCGACGCTTTATCATCACGATCGTGATCGGGCTGGCTGCGGTGTGCGTGGCCGGGCCGGCGCTGGCCTTCCAGTGCCCCAAGCTGGTGAAGAAGATCGAGGATGAGGCCGGGACACGCTTCGACCAGGCAGCGGCCGATGCCCGAGCGAAGGCCGCTCAGGCGACGGAGTTGCACGGCCAGGGCAAGCACGCCGAGGCGGAAGCCGCCGCCAAGGAAGGGCTGAAGATCCTGGGGATGTAGCAGCCGGTCAGCGACGCGCGCGGGCGGCGAGCCAGTCGGCGACCCGCTCGCGCGCGCCGCGCACGTCGGCCGGCAGCCGGTGCCGCCACCGGGCGGCGAATCGCGCCAGCGCCGCCCGGCGCTGGGCCAGGTCCTCGGCCGTCTTCACCGGCGCCTCCGCGCCGGTGCGGGTGCCGCCGCCGCGGTGCACGAACGGCGTGTTCACGACGACGCAGCGGTGGCCGGCCTCGCCTACCGCGAAGGACAGCTCGCGGT
>JBGPZN010000379.1:0-3820 GCA_041493815.1 Methylomirabilia bacterium | reverse complement strand
CGGCCAGGATGTTGGCCGCCACCAGCAAGTCGCCGAAGCGGCGCACGATGACGGCCGGCGACCACAGCCCCGCCGCCGATGCCGCCGCCACCGCGACCGCCGTGAGGAGGAACAGACGCAGGCCGTTCAGCGTGTAGCGACGGCGGGGACCCTCGGCTCCGGGGAGCCCGGCGTGCACCGGGCCGGGCACGACGCGGGAGGCGGCGAACAGCGCGCCGACGAAGCCGGCCACGCCCAGCAGGGCGAGCGCGACACCGCCGGCGCTCATGGGCGCGCCGTCGATGCGGCGAAGCGGCGCGTGATGGCCCCGAACGAGTCCCACGCCATCCACGCGTGCGCGGCGAGCCACGGTAGGGTGAGGCCGTAGAACAGCCCGAACGCCAGCGGCGTGCGGGTCCGCATGCCCTCGTACCCGCTGAGGTGGCCGACCAGGAAGTACTGCACGCACGAGTAGGACAGATAGGCGCCCAGCGTGAGCTGCAGCGGGTGGCGCCACGGCGCCCCGCGCAGGATGCCGGCGATCACCGCGAGGTTCACGAGCGTCGTCACGTAGACGTTGAAGCCCTCCTGGGCCAGCGACCACGGCGCGGCCACCCAGAAGCGATCGGCCTCGGCGTAGAACGCCCACAGATCGGCGGCCCAGTCGCGGCCGACGAGCCGCGGCAGCGCCGGGCCCCGGCGGATCAGCGCGAGGTCCAGCGTCACGTTGAAGACGGAGAAGAACACCAGCAGGCCGACGATCACGCGGTCCTTGGTGCCCAGCCTCATCGCTGGCCGACCCAGGACGCGTCGGCGCCGCGGCGCAGGTCGTCCTCGGAGCAGCTGGGGAGCTGGAGCAGGTCGACGTGATCGCTGCGCAACCGCTCGAGGCTGCGGGCGATGCCGCTCTCGAGCGACTCCGGTCGCCAGTCGTCACGGCCGGTGCCCTCGAAGTGCCCGCACTTGGTGAACAGGTGGCAGTCGCGGCGCCGATCGGCGACGGCGAGCCCGGTGCGGCCGAGCGCGCGCCGCTCGCTCATCGGCGCGCGGGCGTGGTCAGGCCGCGCGGCGCAGCGCGAGATCCTCCGACCCGAGCGGCTGGGGCGCCGGCGCGGCCGGCTTGACGACGAGCTCGTAGTCGGCCGGCACGTGCTCCACCACGCCGCTCCACGCGGGCGCGAGCAGCCACTGCCAGTCGGACGGCGCGGTCAGCACCACGCGTCCCGGATGCCACAGCGTGGGCGCCTGCACGTGCACGGCGACGTACGACTCGCCGCCGAAGGCACGGAAGAGCGCGCTGTTCGCGTCGGCCCGCACGGCCTGGGCGCGCGCGTCCCGACGGTCCTGGCGTACGCGCCAGAGCAGCGGTCCGGAGGCCAGGCCGATGAGCAACAGGAGAGCGATCAGTCCAGAGAGCATGCCCTTGTCCTCCCACCGATTGGGATGGCGGGGGGGCTGCCCGGGATTCCGGCCGGCTAGTCCGACCGGCCACGCGCCGCGATCTCCCACACCGCGTCCACCGCCGTGCCCCGCACCACGTAGACGCGGTCGTAGAGGTTGAAGGTGGGATCGCAGTGGGGCGGGAAGAACTCGATGCGCTCGCCGAGCCCCGGCGCCCGCGAGGGGTCGGTGAGCGTGAGGCGACCGTGCTCGTCGCCGGCGAAGCCGTAGTCGACGCCCGGCCGCTCCACCGCCTCCGGCGGGAACGGCTTGTCGGTCGAGAACGCCTTGAGGCCGGCGTCGACCATCGCGCGATCGGCCGCGACGCTCACCACCGTGGCGACGACCGTGATCGCCATCTCGAAGTCGGTCATCGCATCGCCGGCCCGGCCGCCGATGCGGCGGTAGTCGAGGTCCATCACGCAGTACGAGCCCGCTTGCAGCTCGGTGAGTCCGGCGAGCTCGAGGTCGATGTTGTAGGTGCCGGTGGAACCGCCGGCGACGATCTCCACCGGCAACCCGGCGGTCTCGAACCGCGCGCGGGTCTCCATCAGTGGCGCCATCGCCTTGTGCGAGCTGTCCCGGCGCGCCGCCCAGCCCATGACGTGCGCGCAGTGGCCGGCGTAGCCCTGCAGCCCGCGCAGGCGCAGGCCGCGCTGCTCGGCGATCAGCCGGGCGAGCGCCAGTGCGGGGTCGCCGGGCTCGGTCCCGGTGCGGCGGGCGCCGACGTGGACGTCGACCAGCACGTTGAGGGTGACGCCGTCCTCGGCCGCGGCCCGCGCCAGCGCGCGGACGTTGTCGGGATGATCGACCACGACCATGGTGTCGGGCGCCTCGCCGGCCAGGCGCGTGAGCCGTCGCACCGCGCTCGGCGCCACGACCTCGGTGGTGATGAGCAGCCCGCGCACGCCGGCGTGGGCCATCACCTCGGCCTCGCCCAGCTTGGCGCACGCCACGCCGAGCGCGCCGGCCGCGACCTGCCGCCGGGCGATCTCCGGACAGCGATGCGTCTTGGCGTGCGGGCGCAGGTTCTTGCCGGCCGCTCGCACGTGTGTCGCCATGCGCGTCAGATTGCGTTCGAAACGGTCGAAATCGAGCAGCAGCGCGGGGGTCGGGATCTCGTCGCGGTGCATGGGTCCCGACTATACACGATCGCTCGTCGGCAACCTGTTGCGGGGTCGGGAGCCGTCGGCTATCTTCGGGGCCGCGACTTCCGGCGATGAGCTACGTGATCAGTGTCGAGAGCGCCCTCAGTCCGGACGACCGGCGCGTCATCGAAGCCGGACTCACTCGACACGCGCGACCGGCCACCGGTGTTCCGGGCTTTCAGCCCATCGCGGTCCTGGCTCGCGATCGGCAGGCCGCGCTCGTGGCCGGCGCGGTCGGAACGATCAACTGGAACTGGCTCCACGTCGCGCTGCTGTGGGTGTCGGAACCGTGTCGGCACACCGGAGTGGGCAGCCGCCTCATGGCGGAGATCGAGCGCGTCGCCGCTCAGCGCGGGTGTACCCACGCCCACCTCGACACGTTCAGCTATCAGGCTCGGCCGTTCTACGAGCGGCTCGGCTACCGGGTGTTCGGCGTGCTCCAGAACTATCCGCCGGGTCACCAGCGGTTCTTCATGGAGAAGACGCTCGTCAGCTCAGGCTGACCTGGTCGCTCAGCTCGTTGCGGTCGTCGGGGCGGCGTGGGAAGAAGCGGCGCAGGACCTGGCCCACCTCGGTCACCGCGTGCAGCACGGCCTCGCGCGGCTCGCCGCGCCGCAGGCGCTCGACCATGCCGTCACGCACGCGCTCCCAGTACTCGTCGCCGACGCGCGCGTGCACGCCGGCGTCGCCGGCGATGGCCAGCTTGTGGTCCTCGATGGCGAGATAGATCAGCACGCCGTTGCGCTCGGACGTCGCGTGCATGCCGAGCCGGGTGAAGATCTCGGTCGCGCGCGCCAGCGCGTCGCCCGGCGGCGCGCCGCGAGGGCGCGGGAGCCGCCGCTCGAGGTGGACGCGGATCTCGCCCGAGGTCTCGTGCTCGGCGGCCGCGACCGCCGCCGCGATCGCCTCCAGGTCGGCGTCCGACAACAGCTGCCGTGTCCAGCGCGGATGCTTTCCCATTACCAGTCTCCCGACGCGCCTCCGCCGCCGAAGCTGCCGCCGCCGGAGGTGAAGCCGCCGGAGTCACCGCCTCCGCCGCCGCGGCCGCCGCCCCAGCCACTGAAGATCGGGGGGACGATCACGGAGGGCGAGTCCCAGCCGCGCCGGCCGCCCGCGGTGTAGCCGTGGCGCCGGGCCCGGCCGCCCGCGGCCTCGCGCGCCAGCATGAGGCCGATGACGCCGAAGATCGCCAGCACGCCGAGCGTCCACGGCGACACGCCGAACGCGTGGCGAGGCGCCGGGGGCACGCCGCG
>JBGPZN010000024.1:0-14735 GCA_041493815.1 Methylomirabilia bacterium | reverse complement strand
ATCTCATGCCGTCCTTCGGCCGCTTCGAAGTCGTTGCCGAGGTGCTCGATGCCATCCAGTGAGCCGCTGACCGATCTCGGTGTCCACGACGCCGCCGACCGCATCCGCCGCGGCGAGTGCTGGGCCGTCACGCTGGTCGAAGCCTGCCTGGCCCGTGTGCGCGCGCTCGAGCCGCGGCTGCAGGCGTGGGCGCACGTCGACGCCGACGGGGCGCTGGCGGCCGCCCGCGAGCGCGACGCCGAGGCGCGCGCCGGGCGCCTGCGCGGTCCGCTGCACGGCGTGCCGCTCGGGATCAAGGACATCTTCGACGTGGCCGGCATGCCGACCACCGCCGGCGCCCGCGCGTTCGCCCACACGCGCCCGGCCCGCGATTGCGGCGCGGTGGCGCGGTTGCGCGCGGCCGGCGCCATCATGCTCGGCAAGACGCACACCACCCAGTTCGCGTACCGTGACCCGGGCCCCACGTGCAACCCGTGGAACCACGCCCACACGCCGGGTGGCTCCTCCTCCGGCTCGGCCGCGGCGGTCGCCGCGCGCATGGTGCCGGCCGCCATCGGCTCCCAGACGGTGGGCTCGATCCTCCGCCCGGCGGCGTTCTGCGGCGTCGTCGGTCTCAAGGGACCGCACGGGCTCGTGCCGGTCGACGGGGCCGTGCCGCTGGCGTGGTCGCTCGATCACGTGGGACCCTTCGCCCGCTCGGTCGCCGACGCCGCGCTGATGCTGAGCGTGATGGCCGATCAGGTCTTCGAGACGCCTGCCGTGCAGGCCCCGCGGCTGGTCGTGGGCCGCCAGCTCTTCGATCGCGCCGAGCCCGAGCTGCGACGTCACCTGGGCGCCGTGGTCCAGCGGCTGGCCGAGGCCGGCGCGCGCGTGACCGAGCTGACGCTGCCGCCCCCGTTCGCCGAGATCCACGCCGCCGGCCAGATGGTCCTCGAGGTCGAGGCCGCCACCTATCACCAGGCGATGTTCGACAAGCACGCCGCCGACTACGGCCCCGGCATGGCCGAGATGATCCCGCGCGGGCTCGCGCGGGCGGCGACCGACTACGTCACCGCCAACCGGGCGCGGCTGGCGTTCCGCGACGCGATGATCCCGCTGCTCGAGGCCCACGACGCCTTGCTGTCGCCCACGGCGCCGGGGCCGGCGCCGGCCGGGCTCGGCTGGACCGGCGACGCCTCGCTGTGCGCGCCGTGGAGCTCGGCCGGCGTACCGTCGCTCTCGCTGCCGACCGGCGTCGACGGCACCGGGTTGCCGCTGGCCCTGCAGCTCGTGCAGGCGCCCGGCGGCACCGCCCGCCTGCTCGGCGTGGCCGCCTGGTGCGAGCACGTCCTGGGCTTCGCGGCGCGGCCGCGGGAGTGACCGGCATGCTTGACCTCAAGATCGACGGCGCGATCGTCATCGACGGCACCGGCCGCGCGGGCAACCGCACCGACGTGGGGATCCGGGGCGAGAGCATCGCCGCCGTCGGCGACCTCTCGCAGGAGCCGGCCGGCCGCGTGCTCAACGCCTCCGGCCGCGTGCTGGCCCCCGGCTTCATCGACATGCACTCGCACTCCGACTGGCGCCTGTGGGGCAATCGGCGCGCGGAGTCGAAGATCCGCCAGGGCGTCACCACCGAGGTGGTCGGCAACTGCGGCTTCTCGCCGGCGCCGACCACGACGGCCTTCCTCGAGGAGATGCGCCGCTTCGCGCTCTACGTCCCCACCGGCATGGATTTCTCCTGGCGTTCGGTGGGCGAGTACCTGCGCGCGTTCGACCGCGGGGGCACCGCGCTCAACGTCGTCCAGCTCGTCGGCCACGGCACGCTGCGGGTCGCCGCGATGGGCTTCGCCCGGCGCCCGCCCACCGCCGACGAGCTGACCATGATGCAGCGGATGCTGGGCGACGCGATGGAGGAGGGCGCCTGGGGCCTGTCCACCGGCCTCATCTACGCGCCGGGCTCGTACGCGACCACCGAGGAGATCGTCGCCATCGCGAAGGCGGCGGTGCGCCAGCGCGGCTTCTACGCCAGCCACATCCGCGGCGAGGGCGCGACGCTGCTGGACGCCGTGAGCGAGGCGATCCGCATCGGTCGCGAGGCCGATCTGCCGGTGCAGATCAGCCACGTCAAGGCGTCCGGGCGCCCGAACTGGGGCAAGGTGGCCGACGCCCTGGCCCTCATCGACGCCGCGCGAGCCGAGGGTCTCGACGTCATGGGTGACGTCTATCCCTACACCGCCTCCAGCACCTCGCTGCGCACGCTGCTGCCCGACTGGGTGCTGGAGGGCGGGGTGGACGAGATGCTCAAGCGGATCGAGGACGCCGCCGTGCGGGGGCGCATCCGCAAGGAGCTCGAGGCCCCGGTGACCGGCCAGAGCCTGCTCGACCGCATCGGCTGGGATAACATCATGATCGCCTGGAGCCCCAAGCGAAAGGACGCCGAGGGGCGGCGCATGTCGGAGATCGCCGCCTCCCGCCGGCTCGATCCGCTCGACGCCGTCTTCGAGCTGCTCCGCGACGCCCAGGGCGTGGCCTCGATGATCATGTTCCAGCTCGACGAGGCCGACCTGCGCCGCGCGCTGGCCCATCCGCACGTGATGATCGGCTCCGACGGCTCGGCGCTGGCCACCTCCGGCGAGATGAGCGCCGGCAAGCCGCACCCGCGCAGCTACGGCACGTTCCCGCGCGTGCTGGGCGAGTACACGCGCGAGCAGCGCGTGCTCTCGCTGGCGGAGGCGGTGCACAAGATGACCGGGCTGCCGGCCCGCCGGCTCGGCCTGCGCGACCGCGGGGTGATCCGCGTCGGCGCCCGGGCGGACCTGGTCGTGTTCGATCCGAAGCGGATCGCGGATCAGGCGACCTACGATGACCCGCACCGCTATCCGGTGGGTGTCGAGCACGTGCTCGTCAACGGCAGCGCGGTGATCAGGGACGGCGAGCACACCGGCAGCCTTCCGGGCCGGCTCCTCACTCCGCCATGACGCCCGCGCGCGTCGTCCCCGATCTCCTCACGCCGCTCGCCACCGCGGCCTCGCTGGGCGAGGGCCTCGGCCTGACGCTGCGCCGCCTCGTGCGCCTCACCGGCGCCAGCGCCGGCGCGCTCAGCTTCCGGCCGCCGCGCGGCGAGCCGATCGCGGTGACCGTCGGCGCGCCCGACGGGGCCGACGGAGCGCTGCGCGCCCTCGTGAGCGAGCCGGCCGCGGGTGCGCGCCGGGCGGCCGGGTTGCTCGGGCGCGGCCGCCGCGAGCCGACCGCCGTCCGGCGCCTGGCGCTCGGCGCGCCGCCACGGCCGGTGGGCGCGCTGGCGCTGGTCGGGCGCCCGCGCACGCTGCGGCGGGTCGCGCTGCCCGGCGGCTTCGGCCGCGAGCTGGGAGCGGCCATCGAGCAGGTGTGGCGCCTGCAGCAGCGCACGCTGCGCATGACCGTGCACAACGACATCATGCGCCTGCTCGTCTCCGGCGATCCCCTCGACGAGATCCTGCGCGCCTTCGCGGACGGGCTGGCGCGGCTGGTGGCCTTCGACTCCCTGGCCGTCGGGCTGCTCGATCCCGAGCGCCCCGAGTTCGAGGTCATCGACGTGCTTGCGCGCTCGGTGCCGCGGGTGCTGCCGCGCGACGCACGCATGCCGCTGGAGCGGACGCTGCTGGCCCAGGTCGTGGCCAGTGGCGCGCCCGTGCGGATCGACGACCTCACCGCGCCGACGGTGCCGGAGGTGAGCCGGCAGGTGCTGGCCGAGGGCGGGCTCCACTCGGCGCTGCTGGTGCCGCTCGTGAGCCGGGGTGGCGTGTTCGGCGCGCTCACGCTGGCCGCCCGGCAACCCGCGGCCTTCGACGACGGCGACGTGGAGGTCGCCGCCGAGCTGGCGCGGCCGCTCGCCTCGGTCATCGAGCACCGGCGCCTGCTCGACGAGAGCCGGCGGCGGGCGGAGGAGCTGGCCGCGCTGTACAGCACGAGCCAGCTCATCACCGCGCGCCTGGACGTGGCCTCGGTGCTCGATCGGATCAGCCGCTCGGTCACGGCGTTGATCGGCTCGACCGGCTGCGGCATCGGGCTGCTCGATCTCGGGCGCGGCCGGCTGGTCCACGCCGCCGCCCACGGGTTCAAGAGCGACGAGTGGCGCGCGCTCACGCTGCCGGTCGGCGAGGGCATCATCGGGCGCTGCGCGGAGAGCGGCGTGGCCATCCGCGTGGACGACGTGCGGACCGATCCGCGCTCGGCGCGACGCGACGTGGACGAGCGCGAGGGCATCCGGTCGATGCTGTGCGTGCCGTTGCGCGTGGCCGGCGCGCTGCTGGGCGTCATCTCCGCGTTCTCGACCCGGCCGGCCGCGTTCTCCTCCCACCACCAGCGCGTGCTGGAGGCGTTCGCCGAGCAGGCCGGCATCGCCGTGCAGAACGCCAGGCTGTTCGAGGAGAGCCTCAAGCGCACGCGCGAGACGCGCGCGCTCTTCGAGGCCGGGCGCACGGTCACCGCCAGCCTCGACCCCGAGCGCACCGTGCGCGTCATCATGGAGCAGGCGCGGGCCGTCCTCGGCGTGGCCTCCTGCGGGATCATGACGCTCGACCCCCTCACGCGCGAGCTGACCCTGGTGGCGAGCCTGGATCTGCCCGAGGACCTGATGCGCGGCGTGCGGATTCCCGAGGGCGAGGGCATCGCCGGCCGCGCCGTGCGTGACCTGCGGCCCCGCCAGAGCGCCGACCTCTTCAACGATCCGCGCGTCCGCTACCGCGAGCTGCCCCGCCAGAGCGGGCTGCGGGCGGCCATGGCGGCGCCGCTGCGCGTCGGGGATCGCGCCATCGGCGTCATCGAGGTCTTCCACCGCGAGGTCCACCAGTTCACGGCGGCCGAGGAGGAGCTGCTGGTGGCGCTGGCCGACCAGGCCGCCATCGCGCTGGAGCACGCGCGGCTCTACGAGGGGCTGGAGACGATGGTCGCCGAGCGCACGCGCGAGCTCGACCGCCAGAAGCGCTTCGTCGAGATCGTCCTGGAGACGCTCCCCCTCGGCGTGTTTGTCCTCGATCCGGCGCTGCGCATCGTCCGCGCCAACCGCGAGGGCGCGCGGACGCTTGGCTGCGACCCGGCCACCCGCGCGCCGTTCACCAGCGTGGTGGCGCCGGAGCGGGCGGCCGAGGTCGAGGCGTTCCTGCGCCAGGCCTTCAAGGCCGGCGAGGTGACCCGCCAGGAGCAGGAGATGGCGGTGGCGGGCGAGCTCAAGCGCTTCCGGCTCACGACGGCGCCGCTGCCGGGCGGCGACGACGGCGCCCACCTGATCGTGCTCGTGGAGGACATCACCCTGGCCAAGCAGCTCGAGCGCCAGATGCTCCTCACCGAGCGCCTCACCACGGCCGGACGCCTGGCCGCCGGCGTCGCCCACGAGCTCAACAACCCGCTGGCCACGATCGCCGGGTGCGCGGAGTCGCTGCAGGGCCGCCTCAAGGAAGAGGCCCTGGCCGGCCGTCCGGAGCTGGCCGACTTCCCGACCTACCTCGGTCTCGTCGAGGAGGAGGCCTACCGCTGCAAGGACATCACCGGCAGCCTGCTGCAGTTCGTGCGGGATCCCGGCAGCCGGCGGACGCCGACCGATCTGAACGCGCTCGTTCTCAAGACGATCGAGCTGATCTCGCACCAGGCGCGCTACGCCGAGGGCGTCCTGGCCCCCGAGCTGGACGACACGCTGCCCGAGGTGACCGTCAACGAGGGGCAGCTACGCCAGGTCTTCCTGGGCCTGGCCTCCAACGCGCTCGACGCGATGGAGGGGCACGGCCGGCTCACGATCCGCACGCGCCGCGCGCGCCGGGAGGTCGAGGTCGAGTTCGAGGACGAGGGGCCGGGCATTCCCGAGGAAGTCGCGCAGCGTATCTGGGATCCGTTCTTCACCACCAAGCCACCGGGGCAGGGTACCGGCCTCGGGCTGGCCATCGCGCAGGGCATCGTGGCCGATCACGGAGGGCGTATCGAGATGCAGACGCACGTCGGCAAGGGGAGCATCTTCCGCGTGGTGTTGCCGGGATGAAGCGCACGATCCGGGTCCTGGTCGCCGACGACGAGAACAACCTGCGCGACCTGATCGTCCGCGAGCTGACGCGGCGCGGCCTGGAGGCGGAGGGCGTGGGGGACGGCGAGAGCGCGCTGGCGCGACTGCGCGAGGACCCCTACGACGTGGTGGTGCTCGACATGAAGATGCCCAAGAAGGAAGGGATCGAGGTGCTCCGGGAGCTGCAGGATTTTCCCGAGCATCCGCAAGTCATCATGATGACCGGCTTCCAGGAAGTGGCCACGGCCGTCGAGGCCATGAAGCTGGGCGCCTACGACTACCTCACCAAGCCCACCAAGATCGAGGAGCTCGAGGTCCTGGTCCGCAAGGCCGCCGAGAAGGGCCAGCTCCTGCGGGACAACGTCGCGCTGCGCGCCCACGCGCCGGGCGCCGGGCCGTTCGGTGGCATCGTCACCCGCAGCGGCAAGATGCAGGAGGTGCTGCGCATGGTCGAGCGGGTGGCGCCGACGGAGTCCTCCGTCCTGCTGCTCGGCGAGAGCGGCACCGGCAAGGAGCTGGTGGCGCGCGCGATCCACGAGCGCTCGCCGCGGACCGAGCGGCCGTTCGTGCCGATCCACTGTGGCGCGCTGCCCCGCGAGGTGCTCGAGAGCGAGCTGTTCGGGCACGAGAAGGGCGCCTTCACGGGGGCGGTGAACGCCAAGCCCGGGCTCATCGAGCTCGCCGACGGCGGCACGCTGCTGCTCGACGAGATCGGCGACATGGAGCCCGACAGCCAGGTCAAGCTGCTGCGCGTGCTGGAGACCGGCATGTTCTTCCGGGTCGGCGGCACGCGGCCGCGCCGGGTGGACGTGCGCCTGGTGGCGGCGACCAACCGCGACCTGGCGGTGGCCATGCGGACCGGCCAGTTCCGCGAGGATCTCTTCTATCGGATCAACACGATCACCGTGCTGTTGCCGCCGTTACGGGAGCGGCGCGAGGACGTCGCGCTGCTGGCCCAGCACTTCCTCGAGACCAACGCCACGTACGGCCTCAAGCGCCTGAGCCCGGCCGCCCTGGCCGTGCTCGAGGCGTACGACTGGCCCGGCAACGTGCGCGAGCTGCTGCACGTGATCGAGCGTGGCGTGATTCTCTGCAAGGGCGACGAGATCACGCCGGTGGACCTGCCCCCGGAGATCGCGCGCCCACCCGGCACCAGCGTCGCGCCGGCGGCGGCCGTCGCCGCGTCGGGTGCGCCCACGCTGGAGGCGATGGAGCGGCAACACATCGTGACGACGCTGCGCCAGGTCGGCGGCCACCGCGGCAAGGCGGCGGCGCTGCTCGGCATCGACCCCAAGACGCTCTACCGCAAGATCCTCGGCTACCAGATCGCGTCGACCGACCTCGGCTGATCCGTCCGTGACTGACTGATCGGGCATTCTGCCCGGTCGCCCGATACGCTGACGGGCGCGGTATCACGATTCTGCGAACTTGCGCGCCGCGGGGCCTGGCATCCTCGTTGCCTCTCTCTTCCTGGTTCCGCGAGATCAACGTCCGGAGTCGACAAGGAGATGTGATGAATCGTGTCCTGGTGATCGATCAGAATCGTGTGGTGCGGGAACGGCTGGGTCTGCAGTGCCTGGGGCGCGACGTTGGCGTCGCACTGGTTGAGAACGTGTGCGAGGGCGTGCGCGTGCTGCTCTCGCTGCCGGTGTCGCTCATCGTCGTCGAGGCGGCGGCGCTCAGGCTCACCACGCGGGAGCACGCGGTGCTGTTCGAGCGGGTGGCGCCCGGCGTGCCGGTGATGGTGACCGTGGGGCCGGACGCGCCGCTGGAGACACGCGTGGCGTTCGAGCTGGCCGGCTTCCGGGTGGTGACGCAGCCGGTGAGCGTCGAGGAGCTGCTGAACAAAGTCTAGTCCACGTCCACTTGCGCCTCGCCGAAGCGCGTGTACACTCTTGATGTCCGACCGATCCGAGGGCCGGACCTCGCTTCCGACGCAACGGCTCTTCCGGTTCGCGGGGCGTGACCGACTAACGGAAGAGATCGGGGGTTCCCTATGGCGTCCAAGCTCTACATCGGCGGTCTCTCCTACTCCACCACCAGCGATGGCCTGAGGGAGTTCTTCAGCCAGAGCGGCAACGTCCTGTCGGCGACCGTCATCACCGACCGGTTCTCCGGGCAGTCGCGCGGCTTCGGCTTCGTCGAGATGAACGCGGCCGAAGACGCCCAGAACGCCATCTCGCAGCTGAACGGCCGCGAGCTCGACGGCCGGCGCATCACGGTCGAGATCTCGAACCCGCAGGCCCCCCGCTCCGGCGGCGGCCCTGGTGGCGGCCGCCCGGGTGGTGGTCGGCCGGGCGGCGGACGTCCAGGTGGCGGGCGCCCGGGTGGCGGTGGTGGCGGGCGCGAGAGTGGTTATGCGCATCGCCCGTCCAAGCCGGTGAAGTGGTAGATCGGCGGTAGACCGGCGGTAGATCGGGCGCGCGAAACAGAGGGCCAGCCGAGAGGCTGGCCCCTTCTGTTTCTCGGCGACGAGCCGGCGATAAGGGGCCATCTGCTTCGTTGGCGCTGCGCTCCTCGCTGCGGCGTACTCGGAGTACGCCTCGCTCCGGTGCTCGCGCCGCCTCGCATCTGACCCCTTCTCGCCGCTCGTCCTCACCCGTGTCGGATGAAAGGCGAAGGGGCCAGCCCCTTTGGGCTGGCCCCTTCTGTTTCAGGACCGGTGCGGGCGATCGGCTAACCTAGCCGAAGACCCGGTCGTATCTTCCGTAGTCGTGGGCGGCGTCCATGAACCATTTGACGATTTCTGGGTCGGACTTGGGGGGGATCTCGCAGGATGTCGAGAGGATGAAGGCGGACTGGCGGGCGGCGGCGTCGACGCAGCGCTTGACGTCGGCGTACATGGCTTCGCGGGAGGTTTTTTCGAACTTCGTGGCGTCGACGTTGCCGATGGCGACGGCGCGGCCCTTGGCGACCTCCACGAAGCGCGTGAGCTGATCGACGTACAGCGTGGGATCGCCCTGCTGGTCCAGGTCGAACGAGATCGTCGAGAAGCCGCAGTCGATCAGATCCTCGTAGATGGGATACGTGGTGCCGCAGATGTGTGCCGTGACGCCGACCTTCTTGGCCTTGAAGTAGTCGACGAGCTGCTTGTGGTAGGGCGCGACGAACTCCCGGTAGTTGTCGGGCGAGATCAGGCTGATGGAGGCGGTCGGCTCCGAGAAGGACAGGCCGATGCCGGTCTTCACGATGGCGTCGCCCCAGATCTTGCAGAAATCGGTGGCCACGCCCATCACGTCGTGGATGAACCGCGGGTCCTCGAACGTGTCGAGCAGCATCGTCTCGGGATTGCGGAGCAGCATGGCGATCGTCCACGGTCCGACCGCCACCGCGCCGATCGCCGTCGGGGGCTTGGCCTTGACGAGCGCCTCGCACTGCTCGAGGAAGCCCGGCAGCCGCCCGGTCTTGTAGGGATCGGGCATCACCAGCTTTGCCAGCAGGGCCTTGTCCTCGTGCAGCACGTGCTGATCGATGGACGGCACGACGTAGTCCGAGTACTTCACCCGGCACCCGAACGCCTCGGCTTCCTTGGCCAGGTCGTTGTAGGCGAGCATCACGTCGGGCTCATAGCGCTCGAAGTAGTTCATCATCGCCGTGATCGCGCGCGCCGGGTCGGTGCAGTACTCCTCGATCGACAACCCGTCGAGCGTGCCGGCAAACGAGGCCACGATCGGGTAGACCGGCACCCGGTCGGCGAACGAGCGCTTGTAGGCGGCCACGACCCGGTCGCGGTTGGAGAAGGACCCCTTGCCCTTCTCGACGTCCCACAGGCGATTGGCCTCCATGTACTTGGGCGGCAGCTTGGCCTCGTACTCCATGAACTGGGTGATGGGGTAGCGGATGCCGCCGGCGTGGGTGCCGCGCAGCCCCTCGATGATCTCCTCCATCTGTCCCCACGGGATCGTGAACGCCATCTCGTGGTCCTGGGTCTGACCGAAGATCCGGTCGCCCGAGCAGGGCAGGATCACCTGGGGCTGATCGGTTCGCATGGTGGTCACGATGATCTCGGAGCAGTCGATGCGACCCCCGAAGGCCGAGGCCACCTTGCCGCCCCGCTTCCACAGCGCGGCCTGGGTCAGCCGCATCACCTGGGCGGGGTTGGCGTAGATGCAGACCAGGTGAGGCTCGAACGTGGTGCGATCCAGCGGCGCCACCAGGAGGGCGTAGTATTCGCCCTGCGCGAAGCGGTCCACCGCGGCCTCCGAGCGCTGGCCGGCCTCCTTCGTCTCCGTGTACATGCCCTCGCACAGGGTGCCGGAGGAGTGCAGGTGCGTCGGCTTCTCGAAGCCGAGGGCGGCGATGCCCAGCGAGCAGATGTGGTCCTCGCGAGTGAGGGCGATCATCCAGCCGTACCGGCGCGCCATGTCGATGACCTGGCAGTTCATCGACAGCTTCTTGAAGTCCCGAGCCGGCCGCTTGGCGCGGTCGGGGATCGGCTCGCCGGGCTTCAACATCCGGATGGCGACCGGAAAGGTCTGGGGCCGGATGTACGTCTGGAGCTCCTGGTCGGCCGTCTTGACGTCGATCATGGATCAGAGGGTACTACGCCTGCGCCCGGGCTGGAGTAGAATACCGCCCACTTTCTGTCGCAACGGGGAGGCAGCATGATCAACGCTCCGACGGCCAGTCACAGCCTGACGGTTCGACTCACGATCCAGAACAAGCCCGGCATGCTGGGCAAGGTCACCTCCGCCATCGGCAAGAGTGGCGGTGACATCGGCGCCATCGACCTCGTCGAGGTGGGCCGCAACACCATCACGCGCGACATCACGTTCAAGACCAGCGGCGAGCGCCACGGCCAGCAGGTGGTCGAGCGCCTGCGCGGGCTGGAGGGCGCCGAGGTCGTCAACGTCTCCGACCGCACCTTCCTCATGCACCTGGGTGGCAAGATCGAGGTGCGCGGCAAGATGCCGGTCAGGACGCGCGATGACCTCTCGATGGCCTACACGCCGGGCGTGGCCCGCATCTGCATGGCCATCCACCACGATCCCGAGAAGGCCTACACGCTCACGATCAAGCAGAACACCGTGGCGGTGGTCACCGACGGCTCGGCCGTGCTCGGCCTCGGCGACATCGGGCCCAGCGCCGCCCAGCCGGTCATGGAGGGCAAGGCGCTCATCTTCAAGGAGTTCGCGGGCGTCGACGCCTTCCCCATCTGCCTGGCCACCAAGGACGTCGACGAGATCGTGATGATCGTGAAGGCGCTGGCGCCGGTGTTCGGCGGCATCAACCTCGAGGACATCTCGGCGCCGCGCTGCTTCGAGATCGAGGAGCGCCTGCAGCGTGACCTCGATATTCCCGTGTTCCACGACGACCAGCACGGCACGGCGGTCGTGGTGCTGGCCGCGCTGCTCAACGCGCTCAAGCTCGTGAAGAAGAAGATGTCGGAGGCGCGCATCGTCTTCACCGGCGCCGGCGCCTCCGGGATCGCCACCGCCAAGCTGCTGATGAAGGCCGGCGCCAAGCACATCATCGGCTGCGATCGGGCCGGCGCCATCTACCGGGGCCGCACCGAGAACATGAACCCCATGAAGGAGTGGTTCGCCCAGCACACGAACCCGCGCCGCGTGCAGGGCAGCGCCGGTGACGCGCTGGTGGGCGCCGACATCTTCGTCGGGTTGTCGGGGCCGGGCGTGGTGTCGCTCAAGGACATCAAGGCCATGAACAAGGACGCCATCGTGTTCGCGATGGCCAACCCGGTTCCGGAGATCCTGCCGGAAGAGGCCGGCGCGTTCGTGCGCGTCATGGCGACGGGGCGGTCGGATTACCCGAACCAGATCAACAACTCGTGCGGCTTCCCCGGCATCTTCCGAGGCCTGCTCGACGTGCGGGCCCGTCGTGTCAACGACGAGATGAAGCTGGCGGCCGCCCACGCCATCGCCGGGATGGTCGGCAAGGGCGAGCTGAGCGACGAGTACATCACGCCGTCGATGTTCGACCCGCGGCTGGTGCCCGCGGTGTCGGCGGCCGTGGCCGACGCCGCCATCCGGACGGGCGTGGCGCGCAAGAAGCGGACCCGGCCCGCCTGACGGGGGACGAAAGCGACCATGGCCCAGTCCAAGAAGACGAGTGCCGGCGTACCGATCGAGGCCCTGCTTCGGGAGAAGCGCAAGTTCCCCCCGCCCAAGGCCTTCATCAAGCGCGCGCTCGTCAACAAGGCGTCGATCTACGCCGAGGCGGCCCGCAATCCCGTCCGCTTCTGGGAGAGCCGTGCGCGCGAGCTCACCTGGTTCAAGCCGTGGAAGAAGGCGCTGGAGTGGAAGCCGCCCTACGCGAAGTGGTTCATCGGCGGCAAGCTCAACGTCTCCTATAACTGCCTGGACCGGCACGTTACCACGCCCCGCCGGACCAAGGCCGCGCTGATCTGGGAAGGGGAGCCGGGCGACACCCGCACCCTGACCTACTGGGATCTCTACCGCGAGGTGAAGCGCTTCGCGGCCGCCCTCAAGCGCCACGGCGTCCGCAAGGGCGATCGCATCACCATCTACATGCCGATGGTCCCCGAGGTCGCCATCGCCATGCTGGCCTGCACCCGCATCGGCGCCCCCCACAGCGTGATCTTCGGCGGCTTCTCGCCGGAGTCCGTGCGCGACCGGATCCACGACGCCGACTCCAAGCTTGTCATCACCGCCGACGGCGGCTGGCGGCGGGGGATGGTCGTACCGCTCAAGAAGAACACCGACGAGGCGCTGACGGAGTGTCCGGGCGTCGGCACCGTCATCGTCCTCAAGCGCACCGGCCAGCCGATCGACATGCAGCACGGGCGCGACATCTGGTGGGACGACTTCGTCAAGGGCGTGGAGGCGGAGTGTCCGGCCGAGCCGATGGACTCCGAGGACCTGCTCTACCTGCTCTACACCTCGGGCTCCACCGGCAAGCCCAAAGGCATCATCCACACCACCGGCGGCTACCTGACCGGCGTCACGGCAACCCACAAGTGGGTGTTCGACATCCACGACGATGACGTCTTCTGGTGCACGGCCGACGTCGGCTGGGTCACCGGCCACTCCTACGTCGTCTACGGCCCGCTGGCCAACGGCGCCACCACCGTCATGTACGAAGGCACGCCCGACTTCCCCGACAAGGACCGCTTCTGGCGGATCATCGAGAAGCACGGCATCACGATCTGCTACACGGCCCCGACCGCCATCCGCACCTTCATGCGCTGGGGCGATCAGTACCCCAACCGCTGCAATCTTTCCAGCCTGCGACTGCTCGGCTCCGTCGGCGAACCGATCAATCCGGAGGCCTGGGTCTGGTACTGGAAGGTCATCGGCCGCGGGCGCTGCCCGGTGGTGGACACCTGGTGGCAGACCGAGACCGGCCACATCCTCATCACGCCGCTGCCCGGGATCACCGTGCTCAAGCCGGGGTCGGCCACCAAGGCGTTCCCCGGTATCGACGCCGAGGTGCTGGACGAGCAGGGCAAGCCGGCCAAGTCCGGCTATCTGGTGCTGCGCAAGCCGTGGCCGGGGATGCTGCGCGGAGTCTGGGGCGACCCCGACCGGTTCGTGAAGCAGTACTGGTCAAAGTACGACAACATCTACTTTACCGGTGACGGCGCCAAGCGCGACGAGGACGACTACTTCTGGCTGCTGGGACGGGTGGACGACGTCATGAACGTCTCCGGCCACCGCGTCTCCACGATGGAGGTGGAGTCGGCGCTGGTCGATCACAAGTCGGTGGCCGAGGCGGCCGTGATCGGCAAGCCGCACGAGATCAAGGGGCAGGCGATCGCCGCGTTCGTAACCGTCAAGTCCGGCGTGGACGGCACCCCCGCACTCATGGACGAGCTCAAGCAGCACGTGTCCAAGAAGATCGGCGCCCTGGCCCGGCCGGACGACATCATCTTCTCGGCCGAGCTGCCCAAGACGCGCTCAGGCAAGATCATGCGCCGCCTCCTGCGGGACATCGCCGAAGGCCGGGCGCTTGGGGACACGACCACGCTGGCCGACCCGGCGGTCGTGGCGGCGCTCAAGAAGCAGTACGAGGAGGAGTGACCCGGCCATTCCCTCACCGCCCGACTGACGTATTCCGTCAACTATTTAGCCGCCCGTGACTATTTGGCGGGCATAGTGCCCGGGTGTTTTGGGGCCCAAAGGGGCCCTCGCGCCCGGTAGGTTCATTGTTTTCCAGTGAATTGCCGCCCGGGGTCATCCGTCTCAGGTTCGGCACACCCGTTGCACCAGGGACGCGCCGAGTACGAGGAGGGGGACCATGAACGGCATCCGGAAGCGGCTGGAGCAGGACCTGAGAACGGCAGTCGGGCGGCTTCGGCAGGTGGGCGGCACCGCGGCTCTTGAGGATCTACTCGGCACCAGTGGCGTGCACTGGGCCTACGCGGACGAGGTCGACGAGATCCAGGCCAACGAGCGTCGTGAGATCGGCTTCGCCACACGCGAGCTGCTGGTGGAGCGCGTGAACCGCATCGCGGCGGCCCTCGAGCGGCTGGACGCGGGCGAGTATGGTCTGTGCGTCGAGTGCGGCGAGGGCATCGCGCCGGCCCGCCTTCAGGTCCTGCCTGAGGTGCTGACCTGCGTGCGCTGCCAGGACCGTCTGGAGCGCCTGGGCCGTCATCTGGAGTCAGTCGAGGTCGAGGTCGGCGCCGAGGACGAGTAACCCCCATCGAAATGACCACGGGGCCGGGAATCGCTCCCGGCCCCGTTTTTGTCTCGTTGTAGTCTAGGGGGCGTGCGCTCGCGCACCCCCGTTCTCGACCTCT
>JBGPZN010000482.1:0-2960 GCA_041493815.1 Methylomirabilia bacterium | reverse complement strand
GTGCACGAAGCCGAGATGGTAGCCGTCGCTGTCGTTCTCGGGCAGCATCTTCCAGTTGGCGGCGCAGCGGTGCTTCACCCAGCCGGCCGTCAGCTCGACCTCGCCGGCCGGCGACAGGTCGCACGAGCGGTCGATCAGCCTGGTGGCGGCGCCCAGGTGCTCCAGCAGCGCCGCGCCCGTCGCGCTCAGGCTCGCGAAGACGAAGCCGCGATAGCTCGACACCCGCGGCGCGCGGGTCAGCCCGTGCGCGGTCTTGTCGAACGACTCGTAGCCGCCGGGATAGGGCACGCCGAGCAGGTCGCCCGAGAGATCGTAGGTCCAGCCGTGGTACGGGCACGCGAACGTGCGGACGCTGCCGCGGTCGGCCGGGCACAGCATCGTCCCGCGGTGCATGCACCGGTTGACGAGGACGGCCACGCCGCCGTCCTTGCCGCGCACCATGATGACCGGCTCCCGGCCGAGGTGGCGGGTGACGTAGTCGCCCGGGCGCGGGATCTCGCTGTCGTGGCCGACGAAGACCCACCCATCGTGGAAGATCCGGTCCATCTCCTCGGTGAAGATGCGCGGATCCGTGTAGAGCGAGGCGTGGATGCGATCGTCCTGCACGAGCGTCTTGTAGTCGATCGCGGGCGGGGCGGAGAACGACATCGCGCCTACTCTATCACTTCGCCAGACGGCCGAGGCATCCGCTGGCTACGGCAGCAGATCTACCACAGCGATCTGAATGGCCGGGAAGGCGAGGGGAGCGATCGCGGCGGGGGGCGCCAGCGCAGCCACCGAGCGGTAGCGCCACCCGTAGGGTGTTGAGGGCGCGGGCCCCGGATCGCGATGAACCTCGAGGGCGCGGTCGATGAGGTTCACGATCCAGTAGTCCTGGATCCCGGCCCGCGCGTAGAGGCTGCCCTTGTGCTGGCGATCGAAGGCCAGGCTCGAGTCCGCCACCTCGATCGCCAGCACGGGCCGCATGGGATGCGCGTAGCGATAGTCGCCCGGGCGTCCCGGCACGACGACCAGGTCGGGCTCGGGCTCGGATTCATCGTCGAGCGACACCGGAGCCTGTGTTCTCACGATCCATCCGGCTGGCAGGACCGCTCTCAGCGCGTATTCGGCCGTGCTGACCGCGGAGGTGTGATAGGCACCCTTCGGCTCGGCGACGACGAGCTGGCCGCCGATCAGCTCGACGGGATCGGCCTCGAACACCCCGAGGTCCACCAGCCGACTGTACTCGACCCGCTTCCAGCGCCGGAGCGTGAGCGGCGGCTGCGCCATGCGCCAACGGTAGCCGGTTGCGGTGGCGGGAGCAACGTCAAGCGTTCGATACGCACGACCTTACGCGGGCACCAGGCTCTTGAACTTCGGCATGACCTCCTTGGCCAGCAGCTCCATCGAGTGCTGCCACGCCTTCGGATTCTCCGTGTAGTCGAAGCAGAACAGCAGCAGCGTGCCGAAGCCGCCCACCTCGTCGTAGATCGCCTGCAGCCGCTCGGCCACGGTGGCCGGCGAGCCGACCAGCCAGTTGTGGCGGGCGCAGTACGCGGGCGTGACGTCGGAGTCGGGCACGTCGGGCCGGTGTTTGAGGAACTCGGTGAACCCGAACGCGGCGAGCAGCGGCAGGAAGTACTCGGTCATCATCCGGCCCATCATGCCGCCGGCCGACAGCCGCAGCGCCTCGGCGTCGGTGTCGGCCACGAAGATCTCGCGCACGAGCCGCCAGTCCGAGCGCTTCGGCGTGCGGCCGCTGCGCGCCGCGCCGATCTCGACGGACTCCCAGTGGCTGGCCACGTAGGCCGGGTTCAGGTTCAGGCTCATCGGCCAGAAGCCGCGCTCGCCGGCCAACTTCAGGGTGTCGGAGCCCTTGCTGACGCCGGCCACGCCAATGGGCGGGTGCGGCTTCTGCAGCGGCTGGATGTGCGGCCGCAGGGTGCCAAGCATGGTGCCGGTCTTGGTGACGTGCCAGTACTTGCCCTTGTGATCGAACTCCGGCTCGTCGCCCCACAGGCGCAGGACGATGTCGAGCGCCTCCCGCGTCATCTCGCGGTGCTGGCCGGAGTTGCCGTCGACGTTGAACATGGCCCAGTCGCTCGGCAGCCCGCTCGCCGCCACGCCGAAGTTGAGCCGTCCCTGCGCGAGGTGGTCGAGCATCGCCACCCGGTTGGCCAGCTCGGCCGGATGGTGGTACGGCATCAGGAACCCGCCGGGGCCGATGCGCATGCGCGTCGTCTGCAACAACGCCTGCGCCACCAGCAGATCCGGGGAGGGATGCGGCTCCCACGGCGCCGTGTGGTGCTCGCCGATCCACGCCTCGCTGAAGCCGAGCTCGTCCGCCCAGCGCAGCGTCTGCAGGTCCCACTGATGTCCGTCGAACAGGCCGCGCTCGGGCGGGTGCGAGGGCATCGTGAACAGTCCGTATTCCATACGTGCCTCCTTGATCGAATCCTCTCGTCCGGCTCACCGCGCCGGATCGAACGCGCGCAGATCCACCGACGAGGCCTTGCCCTCGGTCATCAGCTCGGCCAGCGCCAGACCGGTCGCGGGCGCGTTGAGCATACCCCACGGACCGTGCCCGGTCGCCACGTAGGCGCCGGGCAGGCCGGGGACGCGGCCGATGAGCGGCAGGCCGTCGTCGGTGACCGGCCGGTAGCAGGCCTGCCGGCGCGTGATCGCTGCCGCGGCCAGCACGGTGGACACGCGGCCGGCGGCGCGGGCCAGGACTCCGCACGCGGCCTCGTTCACCTCGACACCCTCCGGCGAGTCGGGCAGCGGCGCCGGGTCGGCCATGCCGCACACGTAGACCTCGCCGTCGGGCCGCGGCACGATCTCCGGCTCCAGCGCGCGGCCGTCGGCCGTCCGGTAGTCGACGAAGAGCGCGTGGGCGGGGACGTCGGCCGCGGCGAGGGTCACGCTGTAGCCCTTGAGCCCGCGCACCCGCGGAAGCAGGCGTCCGGCGACGTGAGTCGTCC
>JBGPZN010000164.1:0-7339 GCA_041493815.1 Methylomirabilia bacterium | reverse complement strand
TCGGGCGAGCCGGCCATCATCGAGTCGTTCCGGCGTGGCGAGGACATCCACACGCGCACCGCCTGCGAGGTCTTCAAGATCGAGCCGGCGGCGGTCACCTCGCTGCAGCGCACGATCGCCAAGAGCGCGAACTACGCCATCCTCTACGGCGTGTCGGCGTTCGGGCTGTCGCAGGCGACCAAGATCGACCAGAAGGAGGCGCAGCGCTACATCGAGGCCTACTTCGCCGCCCACCCGCGCGTGCGGGCGTTCATCGACCGCACGCTGGCCGAGGGCCGCGAGCGCGGCTACGTCGCCACGCTGCTGGGGCGCCGGCGCTATCTGCCCGACCTGCGCTCCGGAAACCCGGTGGCCCGTAACGCCGCCGAGCGGATGGCCATGAACGCGCCGGTGCAGGGGACCGCCAGCGATATGATCAAGATCGCCATGGTGCGCGTGCACGCCGCGCTGCGCGAGCGCGGCCTGCAGAGCCGCATGCTCCTGCAGGTGCACGACGAGCTGCTCTTCGAGTCGCCGCCGGCGGAGGTCGAGGCGATCGTGGCGCTGGCCCGCGAGATCATGGTGGCGGCGCTGCCGCTCAACGTCCCCATCGTGGTGGACGTGAAGACCGGGCTCGACTGGTCGCAGGTGTGACCCGCCGCTTCCTGCTCGTCGGCCTCACCGGCGGGCTGGCGACCGGCAAGAGCACCGTCTCCGACATCCTGCGCCGCCTCGGCTGCGTGGTGCTCGACGCCGACGTCCTCGCCCGCGAGGTGGTCGAGCCGGGCCAGCCGGCGCTGGCCACGATCGCGCAGGAGTTCGGCGCCGACGTCCTGCGGCCAGACGGGACGCTCGACCGCAAGCGGCTGGGCGCTATCGTTTTCGCCGACCCCGAGCGGCGGCGCCGCCTGGAGGCCATCACGCATCCGGCCATCCGCGATCGCTACCTCGCGCGGCTGGCCGAGCTGGAAGCCCAGGGCTTCGAGGGCATCGTGGTGTGGGACGCGCCCGTGATGATCGAATCCGGCGGCTACAAGAACATGGACCGTCTGGTCGTCGTGGTCACCGACGACGCGACCCAGCGCGCGCGTGCGCTGGCCCGCGACGGCGACCGCGCCGACGTCGAGCGCAAGATCGCCAGCCAGATGCCGCTCGCCGACAAGGCCGCGCTGGCCGACTACGTCATCGACACCTCCGGCGACCGCGCCGCCACCGAGGCCCGGACCCGTGAGGTCCACGCCGCCCTCCTCGACGATCAGCGCGCGCGTGCGCGCGCGTGAGAACAACCCGCCGGGCGCTCGGCCAGCATTTCCTGCGCGACCCCGGCATCGCCCGCGCGATCGTCGATCTCGTCGCGCCCACGCCGCGCGACCTCGTCGTCGAGATCGGCCCGGGCGAGGGCGCGCTCACCGACGAGCTCGCGCGGCGGGCGGGGCGCGTGATCGCGCTCGAGGTCGATCGCGCGCTGATCGAGCGGTTGCGGCGTCGGCTGCCGGCCGTCGAGGTGCTGGAGGCCGACGCGCGCACCTGGGACTACGGGCTGCTGGCGCGTCCGGCCGGCGGTCGCGTGCTGGTCGTCGGCAACCTGCCCTATAGCGTGGGCAAGCCGATCGTCGCCGCGCTGATGGACGCGCGCCGCGTGCTCGACGCGATGGCGCTCATGCTCCAGCGCGAGGTGGCCGAGCGGCTGGCGGCCCCGCCCGGCGGCAAGGTCTACGGCGCGCTCTCGGTGCTGACGCAGACCGTGTGCGACGTGGAGCTGGCGCTGCGCGTGCCCCCCGGCGCGTTTCGGCCGCCGCCCAAGGTGGACTCCGCGGTGGTGCGACTGGCGCCCCGCCGCGAGGCGCGCGTGCCGCCCGCGCTCGAGGCCCGATTCCGCGAGGTCGTGCGCGCGGCGTTCGCACGCCGGCGCAAGACGCTGGCGAATGCGCTGACCGGCGGGCTCGGTCTGTCGCTGGGGGTGGTGCGGGAGGCGGCCACCAGCTCTGGGGTGGACCCCGGGCGGCGCGCGGAGACGCTGACGATTGAGGAGTTCGTCTCGCTGACCGCTCGGCTATCATGACGGGGATGTCGCGTCGTCCGCTCCTGCTGGCGCTCCTCGCGGTGCTGACGCTCACGGTCGCCGTCCTCGGCGTCCGGGTCTCCACGCGGCCCGCTCCCGCCCCTGTCGCCACGGCGCCGGTCCCCGAGCCTGAAGCCCCCGCCGTCGAGTCTGCCGCGCCCCAGGTTCGCACCGAGACCGTGACGCTGCGCCGCGGCGACACGCTCGTGCGCGCGCTCGGCCGCCTCGGCATCGACCGCCGCGCCTCGATCGACATCGCCGACGCGCTGCGGGCCGGCGGCGCCGATCTGCGCCGCATGCGCACCAGCGACGAGCTGGAGATCACCTGGACGCTCGAGGGCGAGCCGATCGCGGTGCGGTGGGAGCCGAGCCCGTGGCTCGGCTTCGTGGCGGTGGCCACCGACGGCGGCTGGGAGATCCGGCGCGCGGAGACGCGGCCGGACGTGCGCATCGAGGCGGTGGCCGGCGAGGTGCGGCGCTCGCTCTTCGAGGCCGTCGAGGCGATGGGCGAGTCGCCCCAGCTCGTGCTCGACCTGGTCGAGATCTTCTCCTCGGACTTCGACTTCACCGCCGACACCCGCAGCGGCGACCGCTTCCGCCTGCTCGTCGAGAAGCGCTACGCCGGCGAGCAGTTCGTGGACTACGGCCAGGTGCTCGTCGCCCAGTACCTGAGCGACGGCCGCATCCTCACCGGCGTCGGCTTCGAGCCGGCCGGCGGCCGCGCCGCCTACTACGACCTCGACGGGCGCTCGCTGAAGAAGACCTTCCTGAAGTCGCCGCTGGAGTTCACGCGCATCACGTCCGGCTTCGCCTATGCGCGCCCCCACCCGATCCTTGGCGGCGTGCGACCGCACCTGGCCGTGGACTACGCCGCACCGGTCGGCACGCCGGTGCGGGCCGTTGCCGACGGCACCGTCACCGCCGCCGGCTGGAACGGCGGCAACGGCATCCAGGTGCAGCTGCGTCATCACGCCGGCTACGAGACGGTCTACAACCACCTCGCGCGACTGGCGCCCGGGGTCCGCGCCGGCGCTCGCGTGACGCAGCGCCAGGTCATCGGCTACGTCGGCTCGACGGGCCTCAGCACCGGCCCCCATCTGGACTACCGGGTGGCGAAGAACGGCCGCTTCGTGAACCCGCTCAGCGAGAAGTTCATCCCGGGCCAGCCGCTGGACGGCGCCGAGCACGGCCGCTTCCTGAAGGACGCGCGCGCCCTCGTCCGCCGCCTCGAGGACGCCTCCCCGTTCTAGTCGTCGCCAGCGGCGGGTACAGCGTCCCCCGCTGAAGCCTCCGGTGGCACTCGAATAGCGTGTACTCCACGGTGCGTGCACTCACCTTCAGGCGACGCGCATGCAGACGCAGCGCGGCGAGGTACTGCTCCCACTGGTCGATGGTGAAGCCCTGTCCGCGGCGGTTGGCGGTGACGGAGCGGATGGCGAACAGGAGCTGCCAGGCGCGGATGTCGAGCACGCCGTAGCGTCGGGGGTCGATGAGGGTCAGGATGGCCGAGGCCATCGGCACGCCGACGCCGCGCAATCCGGTCAGCAGCTCCATCCGGCGGCGCTCGCTGCGCGTGGCCAGCACCGCGCGCGACACGGCGCCGATGCGCGCCGGCGAGTTGGTCCGCCACAGCCGCTGCGCGCGCGGACTCTTCCACCGGCACATCCGCACGAACTCCGCGCGGGTGAAGGCGCCGCGCGCGCGCACGCCGGCCAGCTCGCGGACGAGCGCCGCGGTGGCGGGATGCTCGTCGCGAACCAGCTCGAGGCGGAGCAGGACCGCGAGCGTGGCGTAGCGCGGCCGGCGGACTGGCACTGTCCTATTTTAGATGGGGGCGCGTCAATTACATGGGGGCCCCGACATGGCCCCCAAACCCCCGAACGCTCGTCGCCCCCCGGCGAAGCCGGGGTGCTCCTCGACCACCCGTTGCGTGCGGGGGCCCGACATTAGCTCCTCGACCACCTGTTGCGTGCGGGGGCCCGACATCGCCGTCTCAATTACATGGGGGCCCCGACGTGGCCCTCAAACCCCAGAACTTCGGGGCCGCGGGGGCCGGGTGTTACGATGACCCAATCTTCCGATAAGGAGTGCTGGTGGAGCCTGCAGTTCGCCTCATCCCCCTCGGTGGTCTCGGCGAAATCGGACTGAACATGATGCTGGTGGAGTCCGGTGACGACGTCATCGCCGTGGACTGCGGCCTGATGTTCCCGGGCGACGAGCTCCCCGGCATCGACTACGTCATCCCCGATTTCTCGTACGCGCTGGCCAAGGCGGCCGGCTTCCGGGCGGTGGTGCTGACCCACGGCCACGAGGATCACATCGGCGCGCTGCCGTACCTGCTGCGCGAGGCCCGGGTCCCGGTGTACGGCACGCCGCTGACGCTGGCCCTGGTGAGCGAGAAGCTGCGCGAGCACGGGTTGCTGGAGGGGGCGGATCTGCGGATCATGCGGCCGCGCGCGGCGTTCGAGGTGGGCCCCTTCCGCGTGGAGCCGATCCGCGTGACCCACTCGATCGTGGACGGCATCGGCCTGGCCGTCGGCACGCCCGCCGGCACCATCGTGCTCACCGGCGACTTCAAGCTCGATCCCACGCCGCTCGACGGCGAGCCGTCGGACGAGCGCCGCTTCGCCGAGCTGGGCGAGGCCGGCGTGCTCGTGCTCTGCTCGGACTCCACCAACGTGGACCGGCCCGGCCACACCCGCTCGGAGGTCGAGGTGGGCGCCGCCCTCGCCGAGCGGTTCGCGGGTGCGGCCGGCCGCATCATCGTGGCCACCTTCGCCTCGCACATCCACCGCATCCAGCAGATCCTCACCCAGGCCGAGCGGTTGGGCCGCCGCGTCGCGCTGCTCGGGCGCTCGATGGAGCGCAACGTGGCGATCGCCGCCGAGCTCGGCTACCTGCGCGTGCCCGACGGCCTGCTGCGGCCGCTCGAGGATCTCGTCGCGCTGCCGCCCGAGCGCCAGCTCATCCTCTCCACCGGCAGCCAGGGCGAGCCGAACTCCGCGCTGACGCTCATGGCGGCCGGCGAGCACAAGTACGTGCAGGTCGCGCGCGGCGATCTCGTCGTCATCTCCGCGCGCGTCATCCCCGGCCACGAGCGCACGATCGGGGGCGTGATCAACGCGCTCTACCGCCTGGGCGCCGAGGTGCTCTACGAGGGCAACGCGTTCGTCCACGTCTCCGGGCACGCGAGCCAGGAAGACCTCAAGCGGATGCTGAGCCTGACGCGGCCGCGGTACTTCGTGCCCGTCCACGGCGAGTACCGGCACCTGCTGGGCCACGCCCGGCTGGCCGCCTCGACCGGCCTGCCGTCCGAGCGCATCTTCCTGATCGAGGACGGAAGCGGTCTGGAGGTCACGCCGAGCTCCGCGCGCGTGGTGGACGGCTTTCCGGCCGGCCGCGTGCTCGTCGACGGCAAGGGCGTCGGCGACGTCGGCGCCGTGGTCCTGCGTGACCGCCAGATCCTGAACGAGGACGGCGTCATCGCCGTCTCGCTGGCCGTGGACGCCAAGGGCGCGCTGGTCGCCGGCCCCGAGATCGCCACGCGGGGCGTGATCTACGTCAAGGAGAGCGAGGCGCTGCTGGACGCGCTGCGCGCCGCGGTGATCGCCGCGCTCGGCGAGCGCGCATCCGACGAGCCGTGGGATCGCGAGGCCCTCGGCGCCCGCGTGCGCACGGCGGTGCGGCAGTTCGTGAACCAGCGCTTCCAGCGCAAGCCGGTGGTGTTGCCCATGATCCTGGAGGTGTGATGCCCGCCAGCGTCTCCGTCGAGAGCGACAAGCCCGTCACCACCGCCAGGCCGGCGGCGACGCGCCCCAGGCGGCGCCGCAAGAGCGATCTCCACCGGTGGGTGCGCGAGGCGCGCGGCATCGTCGCCCTCGTGCTCGCCGGCTTCGCCGTCGTGTCGCTGGCCGTCTTCGACCCGGCGTTGCCTGCCGCCGAGCAGGGCTCGCCGGTGGGTCCGGTCGGCGGGTGGCTGGGGTGGGCGCTCTTCCGCGCGCTCGGCTACGCCGGCTTCCTGCTGCCGCTGCTGATCGGCGCCTGGGGCGTGGCGGCGTTCGCGCGGCCGCGACTGGCGAAGGGCTGGGTGCCGCTCGTCGGCCTCGGACTTGTGCTGGTCGCCGCCGCCGGTCTCTTGCACGAGACCGCCGATACCTTCGCCGCCGCCCGGGTGACTCGCGGCGGCATCCTGGCCACCGGCGGCTGGGTCGGCTGGGTCACCGCGACGGCCCTGGACGCCGCGCTCGGCCGCTTCGGCACCTGGCTGCTGCTGATCGGCGCGCTGCCGGTCGGCGTGCTCCTCGTCACCCAGGTGTCCTACGCCGCCGTCGTGCGCCTGTTCGGGGCGCGGCTGGCGAGGCTGCGCCGAGCGCGTCGCGGTGCCCGGCCGGCGGGGCCGGTGGTCGAGCTCGACCCGAGCTTGCCGGCCATCGCGTTCCCCGCGCTCACCGACGCCGTCGAGCCGCCGCCGCCCCTCGTCGTCGAGCCGGCCAAGATGCGCGGTCGCCTGATGGAGCAGGGGCTGGCCTGGCAGGAGACGTTCGACTTCGGCAAGGACGGCGCCCAGGCCTTCCAGCTGCCACCGGTGGGCCTGCTGAAGCCGCCGCCGGCCGAGGAGCTGCGGCGCACGCGCGAGGAGCTGCAGGACAACGCCGAGGTCCTGCGGCGCAAGCTGCAGGACTTCGAGGTCGACGGCCGCATCGTGCAGGTGAGCCCGGGCCCGATCATCACCTCCTACGAGTTCGAGCCGGCGCCCGGCATCAAGGTCAGCCAGGTCGTGAACCTCTGCGACGATCTCGCGCTGGCGCTGAAGGCCGCCTCCGTGCGCATCGTGGGGCCGATTCCCGGACGCGGCACGGTGGCGATCGAAGTCCCCAACGACGATCACGCGATGGTCTACCTGCGCGAGATCTTCGTCTCGCCGGAGTTCGCGGAGTCCAAGGGCAAGCTCCCGCTGGCCCTCGGCAAGGACGTCCAGGGCCAGGCGGTCGTGGCCGATCTCACCGCGATGCCGCACCTGCTGATCGCCGGCGCCACCGGCAGCGGCAAGTCGGTCGGGCTCAACGGCATGATCTGCTCGATCCTCTACAAGGCCACGCCCGCCGACGTGCGCTTCCTGATGATCGATCCCAAGCGCCTGGAGCTGTCCTGCTACGACGGGATTCCGCACCTGCTGGCGCCGGTCGTCACCGACGCCAAGGAGGCGGCAGCGCGGCTGCGCTGGATCGTCGGGAAGATGGACGAGCGGTACAAGCTGCTCCAGGTCAAGCAGGCGCGCAACATCGAGGGCTACAACCG
>JBGPZN010000512.1:0-2696 GCA_041493815.1 Methylomirabilia bacterium | reverse complement strand
TGCCCGGCTTCAGACAGCTGGCCCCTCCAGTCGCCGCCCGCGAGCGAGCCTGGCGCCCACGCGCGCGCCGGCGGTGGCGAGCAGCGCGGCGAGGCGCGCCAGGGCGGGTTGGCGCCGCGCGGCGGGGCGCCAGACCAGCGTGACGGGCAGCGCCGCCACTCGTGCAGGCGCGCTGACGACGCGGTCCGCCGGCGCCTCGGCGAGCGCGAGGGCGGGGACCAGCCCGATGCCGAGCCCGCCCGAGACATACGAGAGCAGCAGCGACACGCTCGGCACGTCGATGGTCGACACCGGGCGGATCCGCTCGTCGGCAAAATACTGATCGAGGAGCGCACGCCCACGGCTCTCCGCCGCCAGGCGCAGGACGGGTTCGCGTCGCAGCCGCTCTGTCAGCGGCGCCCGGTCGCGACGTCCGCGCCGCGGGCCCACCCACACGAAGGGCTGGTCGAAGAGGTGTCGATCCTCGAGGCCGTGTGGCGTCTCCTGGCCCGTGACCACCGCGAGATCGACGTCGCCGTCGGCCACCAGCCGCACGGCGGCGCGCGAGTGGGTGGTGACGATCTCGAAGCGCACCGGCGGATCTTCATCGAGCAGGTCGCGCAGCACCGGCGCCAGCAGTCCCTTGCCGAGGTAGTCGCTGGCCGCCACCCGCAGCGTGATGGCGGAGCGTCCGGCCAGCTCGGCGAGCTGCCCGAAGGCGGCCTCCGCCCCGCTCCACAGCTCGCGCACCACGGGCAGCGCCGCCTCGCCGGCGGCGGTGAGGCGCACGCCGCGACCCGCGCGCTCGAAGAGCTTGATGTCGAAGTGGGTCTCGAGCCGCCGGATCTGCTGGCTCACCGCGGAGGAGGTGATGTGACGCTGCCGCGCCGCCGCCCCCACCGAGCCCGTGCGCGCCACCGCCAGCAGCGTCTCGAGGGCGGGAAAGAGCGCGGCGTTGATCATGAAGCGCAGCTTACCATTCCGGCCAGAACGTTTCACTAGACTACACAGTCGGCGTGGGGCAGCATACGCGGCGCCACGGCTGTTGAGGTCGGAGGAGCCCGCGCTCGAGGAGGAAGTTTCCATGGCACGCACGCTGCTCGACAAGGTGTGGGACGCGCACACGGTCCGGACGCTGCCGTCCGGCCAGACCCAGCTTCTGATCGGCCTGCATCTGATCCACGAGGTGACGACGCCGCAGGCCTTCCAGATGCTGAAGGACGCCAAGCTCAAGGTGCGCATGCCCGAGCGGACCTTCGGCACGCTCGACCACATCATCCCGACCACCGACCAGGCCCGCCCCTACGCCGACCCCATGGCGGAGGACATGGCCGCGCACATGTACCGCAACATGAAGGAGTTCGGCCTGCCGCTCTTCGACATGGCGACCGGCAAGCAGGGCATCGTCCACGTGATCGGGCCGGAGCTGGGCCTCAGCCAGCCGGGCATGACCATCGCCTGCGGCGACAGCCACACCTCCACGCACGGCGCCGTCGGCGCCATCGCCTTCGGCATCGGCACCACGCAGGTGCGCGACGTGCTGGCCACGCAGTGCCTGTCCATGGCCAAGCCCAAGCTACGTCAGGTCCGTGTGGATGGCGCGCTCGCCAGGGGCGTCTACGCCAAGGACGTGATCCTCGCCATCATCGGCACCCTCGGCGTGAAGGGCGGCGTGGGCTACGCCTACGAGTACGCCGGCGACGTCATCGACCGCATGACCATGGAAGAGCGCCTCACCGTCTGCAACATGTCCATCGAGGGCGGCGCGCGCTTCGGCTACGTCAACCCCGACACGACGACCATTGACTATCTCCGCGGCCGGCAGTACGTGCCCAAGGGCGACGCCTTCGACCGCGCGGCGGCGTGGTGGAAGACAATGGCGAGTGAGCCGGCCGCCGCGTACGACGACGTCGCGCGGCTGGACGGCGCGGCCATTGAGCCGGTGGTGACGTGGGGCATCAACCCGGGCATGTCGGTGGGCGTGAGCCAGACGATCCCCAAGCCCGAGTCCCAGCCCGAGCCCGAGCGCCCGACCTTCCGGGAGGCGCTCGCCCACATGGGCTTCGAGGCCGGCCAGCCGATCAAGGGCGCGAAGATCGACGTGGCCTTCGTGGGCTCGTGCACGAACGGACGCCTGTCCGATCTGCGCGTCGCCGCCGAGGTCGCGAAGAAGGGCCAAGTGGCCAAGCACGTGCGCGCGCTCATCGTGCCCGGCTCGCAGCAGGTCGCCAAGGCCGCCGAGGCCGAGGGCCTGCACGAGATCTTCCAGGCCGCCGGGTTCCAGTGGCGCAAGGCCGGCTGCTCCATGTGCCTCGGCATGAACGACGACAAGCTGCAGGGCCGCGAGATGAGCGCGTCGTCGAGTAACCGCAACTTCATCGGGCGGCAAGGCAGCCCGACGGGCCGCACGTTGCTCATGAGCCCGGCCATGGTCGCCGCCGCCGCCATCACCGGCGCCGTCGCCGACGTGAGGGAGATCCTTCGATGACTGACTTCAAGCGCCGCCAGGTCTCGGGCCGCGGCATCCCCGTCACCGGCAACGACATCGACACCGATCGCATCATCCCCGCGCGCTTCCTCAAAGCCGTGACGTTCGAGGGGATGGGCGAGCACGCCTTCGAAGATGCGAAGAAGCAGAACCCCGAGCATCCGTTCGCGCAAGCGGTCTATCAGGGCGCGTCGGTGCTGGTGGTCGGCCAGAACTTCGGCTGCGGGTC
>JBGPZN010000092.1:0-9837 GCA_041493815.1 Methylomirabilia bacterium | reverse complement strand
CACCCCGGCATGCACATCTCGTGTCTGGAGTGGTTCCGCGAGAAGGACATCGCGGCGATCTCGTGGGACATGATGGACGAGCGGCCGACCACCTATCCAGGATTCGCGATGAGCACGCACCTGGCGATCCCGTTCCTCGGCCTCGTGCTCGTGGACAACACGAACCCCGAGCGCCTCGCCAGGGCCTGCGCGGAGGAGGGACGCTACGAGTTCCTCTTCACGGCCATGCCGATCCGGCTGGTGGGCTCGACGGGCGCCCCCGCCCACCCGATCGCCATCTTCTGAGCGCGGCGCGGGCCACGCTCGCCGGGCTGTGCGCGACCCTGGTCGGCATCGGGCTCGCGCGCTTCGCCTACACGCCGCTGCTGCCGGCGCTGATCGGGGCCGGCTGGTTCGCGCCGGCGGGCGCGGCGTACCTCGGCGCCGCCAACCTCGCCGGCTATCTGGCCGGCGCGCTGCTGGCCCGCGCGCTGGCCGCACGCGCCGGACCGGTCTTCGCGCTGCGCGCGATGATGGCGCTGGCGACGGCGGCGTTCTTCGCGTGCGCGTTGCCGATCTCGTTCGCCTGGTACTTCGTCTGGCGGCTGGCCGCGGGCGTCGCCGGCGGCGTGCTCATGGTCCTGGCGGCGCCCACGGTCCTGCCGCACGTGCCGCCCGCGCGACGCGGCGTCGCCGGCGGCGTCATCTTCACCGGCGTCGGCCTCGGCATCGCCGCCTCGGGCACCGTGGTCCCGCTGCTCCTGCGCTGGGGCCTCGTGCAGACGTGGTGCGGGCTCGGCGTGATCGCGACGGCGCTCACCATCGCGACGTGGAACGGCTGGCCCCGCCAGCCGGCGCGCGTCGAGGTCACGGCGCGCGCGCCGTTGCGGGCGGGTCGGACGCTGAAGGCGCTGTACGTCGAGTACGCGCTCAACGCGTTTGGCCTGGTGCCGCACATGATCTTCCTGGTCGACTTCGTCGCCCGTGGCCTCGGCCGCGGACTCGACGCCGGCGGTCACTACTGGGTGGTCTTCGGCATCGGCGCGATGCTGGGGCCGGTGCTCGCCGGCGCGCTGGCCGACCGCATCGGGTTCGGACCGGCCCTGCGACTGGCCTTCGCCGTCCAGGCGCTCCTGATCGGCGTCCTCGCCCTGTCGGCGGGGCCCGGCTGGCTGGTCGTCTCCAGTCTCGTGATCGGGGCCTTCGTGCCGGGGATGGTGCCGCTCACGCTCGGTCGTGTACATGAGCTGGTCGCTCCGGACGTCCAGAGCCGCACCGCGGCGTGGAGCCGGGCCACCGCCGCGTTCGCCGTCGGCCAGGCCGTCGCCGGCTACGGCCTGTCCTTCGTGTACGCCCGCACCGGCGACTACGCCACGCTGTTCGCGCTCGGCGCCGCCGCCATCGCGGTGGCGCTGGCGATCGACCTCACGGTCGGACGCGCCGCCCTCAGTCCACCGTCACGGGTTTGATCTCGCGGAGGCGGGGCAGAACTTCCCTCGCGAAGAGCCTGATGCCCTTCTCCGACTCCGCGTGGGTCATGAAGCCGGAGCGGCCGACGAGGCTCAGGTGCCCGAACCCGCCCACCTTGTCGTAGAACTCCATGATCTGCCGGTAGACAGTGTCGGGGTTGCCCGCGAACAGGATGCCCTGGGCCTGCGCCTGCGCAGCAGTGATCGACGTGAGCCGCGCGGCGTTCTGATTCGCCGACAACGTCGCGGTGCCGCTCGTGGGCACCGTGCGATAGACCTGCGGGGCGAGATGCGGCGGCACGGTGCCCGGGAGGAACCGCGAGTACTGCGGCGCGGACTTGAGGCTCGTGTGCAGGAACCACAGGAGCTTGCCGCCGACGCGCAGGCCCTCTTCGTCGGTGTCGCCGACGTAGACGAACGCCGCGTACGCGAAGTTGTCGGTCGTCACCTTCGGCAACCCGGCCTCCGCGCGCGCCTGCCGATGGGCGGCATACGCCCGTCGCGTGCCCTCCGGACCGCGAAGGATGAGGACGTGGACCATGCCCCGGCGGCCGACCTCGGCGGCGGTGTCCGGATCACCCGTTGCCGACCACAGGCGCGGATGCGGCTGCTGCCAGGGACGGGGCCAGATGTTCACGTGACGGTGCGTGTAGTGCTTGCCCTCCCAGCTGAACGGCCCCTCGTGATGGCTCAGGGCCTTCGTGATGAGGTCGATCGCCTCCCAGTAGCGCTCGATGTTGTTCACCGGGTTCGCGTTGTTGGACGCCATCTCGCTGCCGCCCGACTTCACGAAGCCGATCTCCAGGCGGCCGCGCGAGATGACGTCGGCGGTGGCGTACTCCTCGGCCGCTCGGACCGGATCCTGCCGCAGCGAGATCAGCGTTCCCAGGCTCAGGATGCGGACCTGGCGCGTCTGCCGGGCCAGGATGCCGAGGAGCACCGGATTGGCGCCGAGGAGCGAGTTGATGCCGGCGTGGTGCTCGACCGCCAGCACGTTGAGCCCGAGGTCGTCGCAGAGCAGGAACTCGTCGATGACCTGCTCGAACAGGTCGGCGGCAATCTTCGGGTCGCAGTACTTGTTCGGCAGGCTGGCCCGGACGGAATCGGTGGCGTCGAGGATCCCCTGGGGGACGAACGGATAGGGGACCTCGCACTGCCACCAGGCGTCCATCGGCTCTCTCCCTTCGAAGCCTTCGGCTCAGCGCTCGAGAAAGCGCGCGACCGCGTCGACGAAGGCCTCGGCCTGCTCGATCTCCGGATGGTGCCCGGCCCCCTCGATGAGCTGGAAGCGCGAGCCCGGGATGAGGCCGCTGTAGGCGCGTCCGTAGGCTGGCGTCACGACGCCGTCACTGGCACCCCACAGCACCAGCGTCGGGACCCCGATGCGGCCGAGCCAGCGCTTGAGCCGGGGGTTGTACATGTACGGGTGCCAGCCATAGAGACAGAGCGCGTCCCAGTTCCGCGCCCGCACGACGAGCTCCTCGTCCGACATCGCGTCGTGGTCCGGCGCCCATCGCGACGGATCGTGCCACGTCCGCCGTCGCACCTCGGCCGGCGAGGTGTTGAAGACGTCGAGGATGTCGGGCGTCTCGCGATCGCTGATCTTGATGCCGAGCGCGTTCACGAGCACGAGCCGATCGAGGCGATGGCCGCACGCCACCGCGATCTCGGCGGCGAGCCAGCCGCCGAACGACAAGCCGATGAGCGTCACCGTGTCGTACGGTAGCGACTCGAGGACCTCCAGGTAGAGACGCACCAGGTCGTACACGGTCTCGAAGTCGGCCGGGCGCGGGGAGCCGCCAAAGCCGGGATGCGAGGGCGCGATGATCTCGGCGTGCCGGCCGAGCAGGTCGAGGAAGCGTGCGCGCGGATCGACGTTCTGGAGGCCGTGCAGGAGGAGCGCCGGGGGTCCCGCGCCCCGACGCGTCACTTCCAGGTCTATTCCCCGGACCGACAGCCGCTCGGCGGTCGACGAGCCCACGACGTTGGAGGATACCCCACTCGGGGGGGCTCGGTGGCGGCGTGGTCAGCTGCCTCAGACGCTCGCCACGACGGTCGTCAGGCGGGCGACCGCGATCGGCGCGGAGGCCGCCGCCACGGTGGGGCCGATCAGCAGCAAGGCGGGCGGACGGACGCCGGCGCGGTTGGCGCGCTCGGCGATGTCGCCGAGGCGCCCCGCCACCATCTGCTCGTCCGCGAAGCCGCAGCGCTCGACGATCAGCGCCGGCTCCCGCGCGTCACGGCCGAGCGCGGTCAGCGTCGACGTGATGGACTCCATCGCGCCGACCGCCATGTAGAACACGAGCGTGCCCTCGGTGCGGGCCAGCATCTCCCAATCGAGCTCCGGCAGCGCGCCGTGCTGATCGGAGCCGGTGGCGAACACGACGGTGGAAGCGGACGCCCGCGCGGTCAGCGAGATGCCCGCCCGGGCGGCGGCCGCCATCGCCGCGCTCACGCCGGGGACGATCTCGAAGCCGACGCCGGCGCCGCGGACCGCCTCGATCTCCTCGGCGAGCCGGGCGAACACGCCGGGATCGCCGCCCTTGAGCCGGACGACGCGGCCGCGGCGGCGCGCACGCTCCACCAGCATCCAGTTGATCTCCGGCTGGCCGGGGCACTGGCGGCCGGGCGCCTTGCCGACGTCGATCACCTCGGCGTCGCCCCGCGCGTACTCGAGCACTTCGCGCGGGATCAGGAGGTCGTGGATGATCACGGCCGCCTCGCGCAGCCGGCGGATCGCCTTGAGGGTGATGAGCTCGGCCTCGCCCGGCCCGGCGCCCACGAACGACACGAACGGGCTCACGATTCGGCCTCCTTCCGGCCCGCGCCGGCGGCTCTCGGATGCAGCGGGCGTGCCACCGCCACCGGGAGGTGAGCGACTCGATCGTCTCAAGCCAGACGCGGAATTGGGCGGGCGCGAGCAGGCAGTGGCAGTCGCGGCGTTGCCGTGTTTCAAGGCATCGCTGGGTCGAGTGCCGCTTCCGGCCGCAACGCTAGGACGGGGCCAAGCCGATGCGGCGCCCGGCCTGGGGGGGCCGGGGCAGCGCGTCGTGCGCGGCCTGGATCGTGGCCAGCCGCGCCAGCACCTCGGCCGCCATCGGTCCGCCCCGCCGCGTGGCCAGGCTCACGTGCAGCGACATCAGCTCGTTGGTCGAGGCCAGGTAGCCCTCGCTCGCGTGATACATGGCATGGAGATAGTGCACGCGCTTGGCGTCGTGGCCGAGCAGCAGCGTCGTGAAGCGCAGGGGGTCGCCGCGGCGGACCTCGCGATGGTAGGTGACGTGCGCCTCCAGGCAGAACGTCGTCACCTGGTGCGCGCGGCGATGGGCCTCGCCCAGTCCCACCCAGGCCAGGAAGGCGTCGGTCGCGTAGTCGAAGACGACGAGGTAGTAACCCATGTTCATGTGCCCGTTGTGGTCGATCCACTCGGGGCGCACGGCGTCGCGGTAGTCGTCGAACGGCGCGGCGAGGTCGCTCACGGCCGCGGGCCGCCGAGCGCGCACGAGATGCGCATGCGGTTGCGCGCCACCCACGCGTAGACGCGCCGGCCGATGGGCCGCGCGCCCGGCAGCGCGAACACGCCGGCCACCCAACCCCAGCCGCGGATGCGGCGCAGCAGCTCGGGCACCGCGTCGGCGCCGCTCAGGATGCGGCCGTCGGGGAGCACGAGCTGCATGGCGGTCAGGCACGCCTCCTCGGTCACCTGCGGAAAGCGCGCGTGGCGCACGCCGGCGCGGCAGGGCAGGATCTCGAGCGCGCCGCTGGACAGCGCCCGGCGCATGAGCCACAGCGCGCTCGCCCGGCACATCGCGCACTCGGCGTCGTAGATCAGCGCGGCGGGCGCTAGCGCTTGCCCCATCGCGCCAGCGAGCGGAAGTAGACGTGGAAGCCGAGCGCGACGAGCAGGGCCACCGCCGCCTGCACGAGATCGACCACGTCGCCGCGGGCGAGGTACTTCTGCGTCCGGATCACCGCGTACAGCACGAAGAACGCGATGCCGCACAGGATCAGGACGCGGTGGGCGGTGATCAGCCGCACGGCCGCGGGGCTCAGACGCCCAGCACGGCCTTCACCGCGTCGCGGGTCACCGACACCAGCCGGTCGACCTCGGCGCCGGTGACGACCAGCGGCGGCGCGAAGTAGACGGTGTCGCCCGGCGCCGGGTGCGCGCCGGCCACCGGCCTCACGCGCGTGATCACGCCGCGCTTCATCATCTCGGCCTGGATGCGCGGCGCCACCTTGCGGTCGGCAGCGAGATTCTTCTTCGTGGCCTTGTCCTCCACCAGCTCGAGGGCGGCCAGCAAGCCCTTGCCGCCGCGGATGTCGCCGGCGTTGGGATGATCCTTGAACGCCTGCTGCAGGCCGGCCAGGAGCCGATTGCCCATCGTGGCGGCGTTCTCCCACAGGCGCTCGCGCTCCATGATCTCGATGTTCTTGAGCCCGACCGCGCAGCAGGTCGGGTGCCCCGAGTAGGTGTAGGCGTGCATCCAGCGGTCCTCGGGCTTGACCCCGTCGATCGTCTCTTTGATATCGCGGCTGACCATGATGCCGCCTAGCGGCAGGTAGCCGGACGTCACGCCCTTCGCGAACGATCTGATATCGGGCTTGACGTTCCAGTGAGAGGTCGCGAACCAACGGCCTGTCCGGCAGAATCCCGTGATCACTTCATCAGCAATAAACAGGACTTCGTGCCGGGTACAGATCTCTCTCACGAGCGGGAAGTAGTCGTCGGTCGGATAGATGACGCCGCCGCCGCCGTGGATCGGCTCGGCGATGAAGGCGGCCACCGTGTCGGCGCCCTCGCGGAGGATCGCCTCCTCCAGCAGCCGCGCGGCCGTCTGGCCCGCCGTCTCCCCGGGCTTGCCCTCCTGCACGCGGTACGGGTAGCAGGTCGGAATATGCACGAAGCCCGGCATGCGCGGCTCGAACATCTTCCAGTAGGCGGGCATGCCGGTGGCGCTCATCGCCTGCTGGGTGACGCCGTGGTAGGCCTGCTGGCGGGCGATGACCTTGATCTTGTCGGGCTTGCCCTTGGCCTTCCAGTAGAAACGCGCCGTCTTGAACGCCGACTCGTTGGCCTCGGCGCCGCCGGTCGAGAAGAAGATGCCGTGCATGTCAGGGGCGAGCTCGACCAGCTTGGAGGCCAGCGAGATCGCCGGAATGTTCGAGGAGCCGACGTACGCCGAGAAATAGGCCAGCTCCTTCATCTGCGCCGCCGCGGCGTCGGCCAGCTCGGTGCGGCCGTGGCCGACGTTGACGTTCCAGAGGCCCGAGAGGCCGTCGAGCATCTCGTGGCCGCCGATGTCGTGCACCATGGCGCCGCGCCCGCGCACGTAGATGACGGGCTCGGCGTTGTCGATCGGGTGATGGAGCGGATGGATCAGGTGATCCTGGTCGGCCTTGATGAGCTCGGCGGCGGTCATCGCCATGGAACCCTCCCGGGTAAAGACCTCGTCGCGGGCCGCGCGGCCGGTGGCCGAGCACGGCGGTAGTCGCCGCTGGGGATCGGCGTCGCGCGCTCGCGCGGGCCGCGATAGCGGTAGAGCCACGCGCGCACGCGGCGGCCGCCGGCGAGCGTGACGATCCCCTGACGCCGCACGAAATTGTACCCCTCCTCGCGGTCGAGCACCGGGAGAAGTTCGGGATCGTCGAGCCGGTAGACTTCGCCGCTGACGCGGCCGGAGCCGTCGACCAGTCCCGGGTAACGGCCGAGGTCGAGGAGCCGGCCGCGCACGGTGCCCGGGCCCACCGCCGTCGCGGCCCGGGCCAGCCCGGCGTGCAGGCCGTAGCCGCGCATCAGCGTGCCGTAGGCGAAGAGCAGCGTCGTCTGGATGGCGAGGTCACGTCGTGGCCGGCGACGCCGCCCGCAGCACGGCGTCCAGGAACTGCTCCTCCGGCAGCGCGCCCTCGAACTCCACGCGATCGTTGATGACGATCTTGGGCACCGCCGACACGCGGTAGGCGTTGGAGAGATCGGGGAACTCGGTGGCCTCGATGGCCGTGGCGGTGATCCGGTCCGAGGCGACCGCCATGTGCTGCGCCAGGCGCACGGCCCGGGGGCAGTGGGGTCAGGTGGGCGTGGAGAAGACCTTGATGTCGACGTCGTCGGTCAGGGCCGCCAGCGACGCCTTCGTGGCCTCCGACAGTGCGGGCTCGCCGCTCGAGGCCACGATGATCGAGTCGATCAGGTTGCTGAACTCGTAGCCCGACGGGATCCCGAGGAAGCGGATGCCGTAGTCGCGCGCGCCCTCGACGACGATGGCCGGCACCTGGTCGACGCCGTAGGCCTCGCTCCGCTCGCGATCGATCGCCGGGTTCAGCACCTCCACCGAGATCCGGTCGTCGAGCTCGGCCACCTCGCGCACGAGCTGCTCGTTCTCCCGGCAGAGGTCGCCGGCCACCAGCTCCTGCGAGAAGACCACCAGCTTGACGGGGCCCTGGATCCGCTGGAACTCCGTGCGAACGGCTTCCTGGTCGCGCGCGTTCAGGATCGGCATGAGTTGATTATAGCGGCTTGCACAAGGCTGCGGCCGGGCATACGGTGGGCGCCGGGAGGCCGCGTCATGAAGCCGTTCGTGGTCAATCGCTACGGCCGGATCGTTTTCCCCTACAATTTCTTCCCGGCCCTCGACTTCTCCGTCTTCGAGACGCTCGAGCAGTTCGCCGCCGTCATCCGCCGCGACTTCGAGGAGAAGGCGCCGAGCGAGGCCGACATCGTCGCGCGGCTGGAGGCGGGCGGCTACAAGGGCCGCTACGAGCTGCTCCGCGACCTGGCGCTGGACCTGTTCTGGGTCAATCGCTATCCGTTCACGATGTACGACAAGCAGCCGATGCGCTGGCGCGACGTGCCACGGCAGCGCGGCGACCTCTTCCTGCCGATCTTCAAGCCGTGGGAGGGCGCCGAGCAGGCCGCCGCCATCGAGAGCGGCTACCGCAACCTGGTGCCGACCTGGGACGAGGGCACCGAGAACAAGATCTTCCGGATCCTGTTCGACGTGTTCCGTCACAAGAAGGGCGCCGGCGCCGAGCTCTCGCCGATCAAGCCGACGGTCGCCGAGATCCTGGCCAACCCCGGCAACCTCACCTATCACCTGCTGGCCTGGGACCCCGACTATCCCGGCTACAGCTGGGACGACGTCGTCGAGTACTGGCACCACGTGCCCGAGCTTGAAGCGCTGATGCGTCAGACGATGGTGCTGCACAACGAGTACCGGTGGGACCGCGGCAAGATGCGGGTGATCGAGGTCGGCAAGCTCCACGACGACGACTTCGTGGTGGCGTACCGGCCTCGCAGCGACGACGTCGGGCAGTTCATCCGCCGCGTGAAGGGCGCGCGCCGCGTGCGCCCCGTGCGGCCGAAGCCGGCCGAGTCGCGAGCCCCGATCGAGCCCTACCCCCCCATCGACGTGCGCGCGCGCTTCGGCGTCATGCCCAGGCTGGAGGCGCTCGCGGTGTACAAGGGCGAGACGGTCTGCACGAACGAGGACCTGATCCGCAACGCGGCGTATTCCTGGTCGCCGATGACGGCGATGGAGATCGAGGACAAGACCGGGATCCGCCAGCGGCTGTACACCGCGCTCGATCTCGACCACATCTCGCTGCTCGCCGCCGAGGCGGCGCTGGCCAAGGCCGGGCGACGGCCCGAGGAGATCGGGGCCGTCATCTTCTGCTCGTGCACGAGCAGCAGGATGATGCCGTCGCTCGCCACCTGGCTGTCCGGCCAGCTCGGCATGTTCCAGACGCACTTCTCGGCTGATATTGTTGCCGCCTGCGCCGGGCTGCCCTTCGGCCTCAGCGAAGCCATCCGCCAGCTCCAGGAAGTACGGCGTCCCGTGTTGCTCGTCTGTGGCGAAAAGTTCTCCGACAAGATCGGCACGATCCGGACCTCGCGGATGATCTTCGGCGACGGCGCCGCCGCCCTGGTGGTGGGGCCCGCGCCGGAGGGCGCGCCGTCCGACGTGGAGTACTACCAGACCTACGCCAGCGGTCCCATGAGCCAGGTCGACTCGATCATCTGGCCCAACCCCGAGTTCGACAACAACATCACCGTGCACGGCGCCGAGGTGCGGGCGCTGGTGAAGCGCTACCTCACGCAGATGATCCTCGAGCTGGGCGCGCTGCCGAATCCGGACGGCGCCGGCTCGCTGCTGGACGCCGTCGACCTGGTCGTGCCCCACCAGGCCAACAAGACCATGGTGGTCCACTACGCCAAGGCCGCCGGGATCGCGGTCGAGCGGCTCTACTTCAACATCGACCGGGTCGGCAACACCTCGTCGGCCTCGATCCCGCTGGCCATCTACGACGCGGTGGCCGAGGGCGTGATCGACCGGCCCATGCGCCTGTTCGCGCCGGGCTTCGGCGCCGGCGCCGTCGGCGGTTACGCGGTGCT
>JBGPZN010000417.1:0-3512 GCA_041493815.1 Methylomirabilia bacterium | reverse complement strand
GAATGAACAGCGGGTGGTCGTTCACCGTGCTCGCCCGCGCGAAGCCGAGACCGAGCGACGCTGCGGTGGCCCGGGCCTCGACGTCGAGGTCGTAGAGCACCTCGACGTGGTCGCAGACGAAGCCGGCCGGGGAGACGACGACGTGGCGCGCACCGTCCTTCGCCAGCGCCTTGATGACCTCGCCGACGTCCGGCTCGAGCCACGGCTCGCGCGGGTTGCCGCTGCGGCTCTGGTAGGCGAGCGACCAGCGCGCGTGGCCCAGGCGCTCGGCGACCGCGCGCGCCGTGGCCGTGAAATCGGCGACGTAGGGCGACGCCGCGGCCATCGCCACCGGCACGCTGTGGGCGGTGAAGACCAGCGGCGTGTCGGCGCGCTCGGCGACCGGCACCTCGGCCAGCGCCCGGCCGACCCCGTCGGCCGCCGCGGCGATGAAGCGCGGATGCTCGAACCACGGCGGGGCGAACACGATCGCGGGGAAGCCGGGCGTGCGCTCGCGGGCGGCGGCGACGTCGGCGACGTAACGCTCCCAGGAAGCCTCGGTGCGAAACGACGACAGGATGATGCCCAGCGCCTGGCGATGGCCACGCGCGGTCATCGCGGCCAGCGTCTCGTGCAGGAACGGATGCCAGTTGCGCATGCCGACGAATACCGGCAGCGAGCGGCCGCCGGTCGCCAGCGCGCGGCGCAGCCCGTCGGCCTGGGCCTCGGTCAGCTCGTTCAGCGGCGAGCGGCCGCCCGGCATCTGCGCGTAGTGGTGCGCAACCTCCTCCAGCCGCTCGGGCGGAATGCGCCGGCCACGCGTGACGATCTCGAGGAACGGCCCGATCTCGGCCGGTGCCGTGGGCCCGCCGAACGCGATGAGCAGCACAGCGTCGATCATGGTTCGGGCGATCCAGCGGATCGAGCGGGCCAAACCCCGAGGAGCGCCGCCGCAGTCCTTGAAGCGCGGCCCCTGACGGGTTGCGGCGCGAGCACGACGGGTCCACGCCAGCTTCCAAGTTGAGCGATGACGGCCGTCCCCCCGATCCGGCGCTCGAACAGCGCGGCCGCGGTCGGAGCGAGATGCGTTGCTCCCAGAAAGCAGACGGCCCGAGGGTTCAGGACTGAAATCTCATGGCGAAGGTGCCGGGACGCACAATATGCGATGACGTGCCTTGGAGGCGCGTCGGCGTTGGTCGGCCTCGCCTTGGCCGCGTGAACGAAGAAACATCGAGCGTCGTGAAATGCGCGATTGCCGGCCTCCAGATCGAGCCCGAGTAGCGGCAACTCGAACTCCTGGGATGCCAGGAGCCTGAAGAGGCCGCGTCGCAAGTTGTCCGTCGCCGTCGAATAGAAATGCGTGCCGCGAGACCGTCCCCCCGATCTGGTCGGAGCAACCCCGACGAACAGGACATCGATGTCCGGTGGCGGACTCGGCAGCTCGCCGAGCGACAGGGGATCGGTAACCACGGCTGGCCAGCGCTCACAGCAGTCGCGACAGCCTGCGATCTCAGTCTGGATCTGCTGCCAGCGCGATGCTCTACGCGTGGCATCGGACACCGCAACGTCACTGCCGCCCCGCGCTGGGCGACTGATCCTGATCCGGGCCGGACCAATGACGACGAAAGCCCCGTAGAGACTCTCCCCGTGCTCGCGGGCGATCTCGACGACCACTCCCGGCAGCGCCCGGCGAGCGCTTGCCGGGAACCGAACAAGAATCACACCGGATGTGAGATGGCCCTCGGCATAGACGAGTTGGCCGAAGTCCTTGTCCTCCGTTAGGAGGACGCGACGCCCCACGAGTGCTTCTGCAATGACCCCGGCATCATCGGCCCGCGGCGATATCTCGGAGACCGCGACGACGTCGTGACCCGCTGCTCGCAGCGCGCGGACAATCATAAAGTCGCAACTCTCGTCCGCAAGGAACCGCATCGTTCAGCGGCCCGGCGGCACCTCTGGAGGTGCGACCGTGAGGGTTTCCTCGTGGGCGACCGTGTCCGCGGCGTAGGCCAGCGCGGCCTGAATATCCTCGCGCGTCAGGCGAGGATACGCGTCCAGCATATCCATCTCGCTCGCCCCTTCGCTGAGCTTGCGGAGGAGCTGCTCGACCGTGATCCGTGTCCCACGGATGACCGGCTTGCCCAGCATGACTCGCGGATCGACCTCGATGCGATTCGTGACCGCCATGTCGCCCTCCGTCGCCTATCCTACCCCGCCGACTCCGATCGTCGATCGCTCAGCTCGTGGACCATGTCGACCAGCGCCTGCACGTGCTCGACCGGCGTGGCCTGGTGGACGCCGTGGCCGAGATTGAAGATGTGGCCGGGTCGGCCCCCGGCGCGGGCGAGGATCGCCTTGACGCGCTCGCGAAACACCGCCGGCTTCGCCAGGAGCAGGGCCGGGTCGAGGTTGCCCTGCACGCCGACCTCGTGGCCGACGGCGGCCCAGCCGCGATCGAGGTCCACGCGCCAGTCCAGCCCGATCACGTCGCCGCCCGCCTCGCGCATGAGCGGCAGCAGCGTCGCGGTGCCGGTGCCGAAGTGGATGACCGGTACGCCGGGGCGTAGCGCGCGGACGACCGAGCGCGTGTGCGGCAGCACGTAGGCGCGGTAGTCGTCGGGCGCCAGCGCGCCGACCCAGGAGTCGAAGAGCTGCACGGCCTGGGCGCCGGCGTCGATCTGGCCGTTCAGGTAGGTCGCCGTCGCGTCGGCCAGCACCTCCAGGAGCCGGTGCCAGGCGGCGGGGGCCTCGTACATCAGCCGCTTCGTGTGCAGAAAGTCGCGCGAGGCGCCGCCCTCCACGACGTACGACGCGACCGTGAACGGCGCGCCGGCGAAGCCGATCAGCGCGACCGACGGCGATAGCGCCCGGCGCACGAGGCGCACGGTCTCGAACACCGAGCCCACGCTCGACTCCACGTCGATCGGCTTGAGCCGCGCCACGTCGGCCTCCGAGCGCACCGGGCGGTGGATCACCGGGCCCTCGCCGCGCGCGAACTCGAGCCCGACGTCCAGCGGCTCGACGATCAGGAGGATGTCGGCGAACAGGATCGCGGCGTCCACCGCGAAGCGCCGCACCGGCTGCAGCGTGACCTCGGCGGCGGCGGCCGGCGTGCGGCACAGCTCGAGGAACCCGTGGCGCTCGCGCAGCGCGCGGTACTCGGGCAGGTAGCGGCCGGCCTGACGCATGAGCCACACCGGCGTGGCGCCCGTGGGCTGGCGCCGCGCGGCGCGCAGGAGCAGCGGAGTTTCTGCGGCAGGCACGTCGGACAGAGTCGCACCCGGAGCCCCCTGGAATCAAGCGTCGGCGGGGTTTATGATCGCGGCCACCATGCCATTCACCTCCGGTAAGCAGGCTTTCCTGACAATCCTCCGCCAGGAGGGCGTCTCGGTCATGTTCGGCAACCCCGGCACCACCGAGCTGCCGCTCATGGACGGTCTCGCCCGCGAGCCCGGCATCCGCTACGTGCTGGCGCTGCAGGAGGCGCCGGCCATCGCGATGACCGACGGCTACGCGCAGGCCAGCGGCGGTCT
>JBGPZN010000006.1:0-20231 GCA_041493815.1 Methylomirabilia bacterium | reverse complement strand
GGGCCGATGGAGGGCGCGATCGTGGGCGCCGGGCATCAGCTCGGTCACGTCTTGCGCGAGCCGGGCCGCTTGCCGCCGCCGGCGTCGAGCCAGCGCGTGGGCGTGGTCGTCGTCGGGGCCGGCGTGGCCGGGCTGGCCGCCGCCTGGCACCTGGTCCGGCGCCGGGTCAACGACCTGGTCGTGCTCGAGCTCGAGGAGGCGCCCGGCGGTAACGCGCGCTCGGGAGCGTCGGCCGCGACGGCCTATCCGTGGGGCGCCCACTATCTTCCGCTGCCCGGCCCCGAGGCGCGCGGGGTGCGCGCGCTGCTGCGCGAGCTGGGCGTCATCGAAGGGTTCGATCGCGCCGGCCATCCGATCTACGACGAGCGCCACCTCTGTCACGCGCCGCAGGAGCGCCTGTTCCACCACGGCCGCTGGCATGACGGGCTGTTCCCGTGGACGGGCGCCAGCGCCGAGGACCGCGCGCAGCACGAGGCCTTCCGAGCACAGATGGAGCGCTACCGGCGCTGGCGCGACGCCGAGGGGCGCCGCGCCTTCGCCACGCCGCGCGCCGCCGGCGCCCCTGGCGCCTTCCGCGAGCTGGACCGCGTGTCGATGGCTGACTTCCTCGCCGCCCACGGCCTCACGTCGCCCCGCCTGCGCTGGTGGGTGGAGTACGCATGCCGCGACGACTACGGCACCGATCTCGCGGGCACCTCCGCGTGGGCCGGCGTGCACTACTACGCCGCCCGCGATTCTGATCCCGCCTACGGCGACGTGGTGCTGACGTGGCCCGAGGGCAACGGGTGGCTCACGCACCGCCTCGCCGAGCCCGTCGCGGAGCGGATCCGTCTGGGCCAGGTCGTGGTCAACGTCGAGCCGGTGGGGGACCGCGTCGCCGTCGACGCCTACGATGCACGGGCCGAGCGCACGCGACGGCTGCTGGCGCGCGAGGTGGTGCTCGCGTGCCCCCTCTTCGTCGCCGCGCGATTGTACCGGCCCTGGCGCGAGCGCCCGCCCGCGTTCGCGCGCGCGTTCCGCTACGCGCCCTGGCTGGTGGCCAACCTCCATCTCGACCGGCGGCCGTCCGGGGCGTCGGACGCGCCGCCGGCCTGGGACAACGTGCTCTACGACAGCGACGGCCTCGGATACGTCGTGGCCACGCACCAGTCGCTGCGCACCTACGACGGCCCGACGGTGCTCACCTACTATCGTCCGTTCGCCGGCCCCGATCCGGCCGGCGCCCGGCGCGCGCTGCTGGAGGCGTCGTGGGCCTCGCTGCGGGACGGGATCTTGCGTGACCTCACCCGGCCGCATCCCGACCTCGCGCACGAGGTCCGGCGGCTGGACGTGATGCGCTACGGCCACGCCATGGTCCGGCCCGAGGTGGGCTTCGTCTGCGGCGGCGCCCTGGCCGCCGCGGGCGCCGCGCTGGCCGGCCCCGTGCACCTGGCTCACGCCGACCTCTCGGGCTTCTCGCTCTTCGAGGAGGCGTTCGCCTGGGGCACGCACGCCGCCGCCCGCGTCCTGGCCCGACTGCCACGATCTACTTGACGCTCGCGGGGGCACGCCCTTACGGTCGATGAATGCCGGGTAAGTCCGACGACGACGATCCGCGCTGGGAACTGCCGGTCTGGGATCCGTCCACCGAGGAGACGACGCCGCGGTGGACGCCTGAGCAAGAGGTGCCCCGCTGGCAGCCGCGCGGCGACCCGGCCCCCGGCGCTCGCACTCCAGGCGGCGCTGGCGGGCGCGTGGGGGCGGCGCTGCCGCCCGTCCGCCGCGAGCCGCCGAAACGCGTGTCGCCGTTCGCGGCGCCGTTCGTCTGGTGGGCGGCCCATCCGTGGCTCGTGCTGTGGGTGCTCGTCGTCATGGCGCCGGCCGTCGTCTTGCTGCTACGGGTGGTCGACGAGTCCGAGCTCGAGACCGCCGTGCAGCCGCTGGCGTGGGGGCTCGGGGCGCTGTTCGTGATCGCGCTGGCGCTCGCCCTGGTGGCGAGCGCGCGCCGCTCGGTGACCCGCCTGGCATTCGGCACCATCGCGGCGCTGGCCGCGCTCGGTGTCCTGCTGTGGCCGGTCACCCACGTCACGTTCGGCCGCACCGTGTGCCCGGCGCGGGCCGGCAACGATCTCGGCGCACGCCGCGCCGCCGGCGCGCTGGAGGCGTGGCAGGCCGGCGAAGGCGGCGCCGCCGGCTGGCAGCACGGCCAGCCCGATGCCGCCTGGCGCGAGCGGACGCGCGCCGTCAGCCTCGTCGACTACCAGCTCGTGGAGAGCGGCTGCTGGGAACGCATCGCGCCCATCGACGGCACCCATACCTGGCACGAGTTCCGCGTCACCGTGAGCGAGCCCGAGCGGACGGCGCTGCTGAAGAGCGTCGTGGTCCACACGACCGCGGGCAGAGATGGCTGGAAGATCAACGCCATCGAGGGGCCCCTCCCGTAAGATAGCCGCAGCTCCTCACGATGACCGACTTCGCCGACGTCGAACAGTTCGCCCGCGAGCACGCCGCCTGCGGAGGATTGACGCCCAACGCGATGTCGCGGCCCGGGCGTGCAGGCTATCTCCTCACGATCACCTGCGCCTGCGGCGCCACGCTCGATCGCTGGGTGACGGCGGACGAGGCGAGCCGGCCGCTGCCCCGTCCCTCGCCGACGGTCGCGCCGGCGGCGGCGTGGCTGCGCCCGGCCCCCCCGCGGCCTCAGCACATCGAGGTGACCCTGCAGCCCGCGGGCCGCGCCTCGCGCGGGCGCGCTGTCTGGCTCGTCCTGCTGCTGGTCGCCGCGCTCGGCGGCGCCACCGTCGCGTACCTGACCGGGCTGTCCGATCAGCTGTCCGGCCTGCCGGATCTGCTGAGCGGCCTGCCGGATCTACTGAGCGGCCTGGCGGGCCAGCGCACCGCCCCGCCGCGCGCGCCGGCACCACCCCCGCCGGCCGCCGCCACGCCGCCCCCGCCACCGGTCGCCGCGCCGCCGCCGGCCCTGGAGACGATCGTGCGCCCGCTGCGCGAGCTGCAGTCGTCGATCACGCCGAGCGTCTCGCTGAACGACTACGCGAGCCGCGTGGCCTCCACGCGGGCGGACGTCGAGCGCCTCGTGACGTCGGCGCCCGAGCCCGCCCGCACGCAAGCGCGCGAGGTGCTCGACGTCCATCGCCTGGCGGTCGGCGCCTGGCGGGCGCGCACGGTCAACGACAAGGACGAGTGGGAGCGCATCGGGCAGGATCCGGACATCGATCTCTGCGCGTCGGTCAAGCGCGCCGCGGACGCCGCCTCGGGCTCGCGGAGCGTTTCGCGCGCGCGGGCGCGCGGCGCCGCCGTCGCCGCGTCGCTGCCGCAGCTCTGGGCGTGCGCGGCCGAGAAGGTCGCCGCGCTCGATCGGACGCCCGCCGGCCTCTGAGCCCGGCCAGGCGCGCCAGCGGCGGGCCCGTCAGGCGCGTGAGGATCCACTCGCGCTTCAGCTCGGCGCCGAGCGCCCGGTAGAAGCGGATCGCCGGCCGGTTCCAGTCGAGCACCGACCACTCCAGCCGCCCGCAGCCCCGCCGCACCGCGATCCGGGCCAGCGCGCGCAGCAGGGCCAGGCCGGCGCCGCGCCCGCGGGCCTCGGGAACCACGAACAGGTCCTCGAGCCAGAGCGTGGGCCGGGCGAGGAACGTGGAGTAGGTGAAGGTGTAAAGCGCCAGGCCGACGGGGCGACCGCCCAGGCGGCAGATCAGCGTCTCGAAGTGGCGCCGCCGCCCGAACCCGTGACGGCGGATGGCGCCCGCGGTCGTCTGCCGCGGCAGGCGCTCGTAGTCGGCGAGGCCATGGATCAGCGCCGTGATGGTCGCGGCGTCGCGCGCCGTCCCCGGCCGGATGGTGAGCGTCGCCACGCTCACTCAGGCGGCGGCGACGGCGAGCAGCATCTCGGTATAGGCGCGGGCGCCGGCGCGGACGTTGTCGAGCGAGACCCGCTCGTCGTTGCCGTGGATGCGCCGGAACTCGTCGTCGTCGAGCACGAAGGGGCTCCAGCCGTAGCCGTGCATGCCCAGGGTGCGGAACACCCAGTTGTCGGTGAAGGCGACCATGATGCCCGGCGCCACCACGGCGCCCGGCGCGCGGGCCCGCAGCGCATCGGCCAGCGCCTTGTACAGCTCGGTGTCGGGCGGCGACATGTTGGCCAGCTTCGGCTCGCGCACGGTGGTGACCTCGATCCGGTCGTCGGCGATCACGCCGCGCACCCAGGCGAGGATCTCCTGCGGGTCGTCGCCGGCCAGCATGCGGCAGTCGACGTCGGCGACCGCCTCGGGCGGGATCACGTTGATCTTCTCGCTGGCCCGCAGCATGTTCACGGCGAACGTGGTCCGCACCGTGGCGGCGCGGTAGCGGTCGGCCAGGAAGCGCGCGCGGAACGCCGGATCGAGCAGGGAGCGCTCGAGATCGTCGTAGCCGACGCCCTCGCGGAGCGGCAGCACCTCGGCCACCCGCCGGAAGTACTCCTGCACCTCGGGCAGCACGCGGGGCGGCCGCTCGACCACGAGCAGGCGATCCAGCGCGCGGACGAGCCGGTGCGGCGCGGTGTCCGGCCACGGCATCGAGCCGTGCCCGGGCTCGCCGCGGGCGGTGAGCTTGATGGGCAGGCCGGTCTTCTCGGAGATCACGATGAGACCGAGCGGAGCGCGATACCCCGGGTTGTGTTCGATCGCCGCCAGCTCGGACAGCGCGTACTCGGCGCCGGCCAGCCACGGGCGATGCTGCTCGGCCACGAAGCGGGCGCCGAACGCGCTGCCCGCCTCCTCGTCCGCGGTGGCCAGGAAGATCAGGTCGCGCTTGAGCGGCACCCGCGCCCGCTTCAAGGCCAGCACGGCGGCGAGCTGCAGGATGCCGGTGGACTTCATGTCGAGGCTTCCGCGCCCGTAGAGATAGCCGTCCTTGACGACGCCGCCGAACGGGTCGACTGACCAGTAGCGGCGGTCGGCGTAGACGACGTCGATGTGATGGTGCAGGACGATCCCGCCCAGCGAGCCGTCGCCGGCCAGCCTGGCGACGAGGTTGGCGCGCCCCGGCGCCGACTCCGCGGTCTCGCTCGGAATATCGTGCGCCGCCAGCACCTCGGCCAGGAACCGCGCCCCCGCGATCTCATCGCCCGGCGGGTTCGTCGTATCGATCATCAAATACCGCCGCAGCCACTCGACCGCCTCCTCGCCCAGCGCACCCCAATCGATCCCGCCCCTCCCCCCGCTCATCTCGCCTTCCCAGGATTCACAACAGGCCGCGACGCGCGTGTGGGGATTCCAGCAACGCTCCGAGACGAGCCGACGGCGTGCCGACATGAATGTGCGCGCCGGTCGCCATGCCGCTTCGGGCGGCGCGGAAGGCCAGGAACGGAATCCCGTGGGCGCGCAAGTAGTCCAGGAGCGCGCGTCCCTCGGCGCTGTCGGGGTGTACGGCCACGTCGAGCGCGTTGCGGTGGTCGAACCCGAGACGGTCGTGCGCCGGCGTCTGGCCGAGCGCGCTCACGGGCAGCGGGTGGCCGAAGCGCGAGGCGAAGAAGCGCTCGAGCGTCGGCACCGCCGCCAGCGACCAGCGCCCGACCCCCGCGAAACGAATCAGCGACGGACGCTCCTGCGTCTCGCCCGGGGCCGGGGTCGGCAACGCGGCGAGCTCGCGCGCGGCCTCGGCCTCGGCCACCAGCTCGTCCGCCTCGCGAATCGCCGCGCGCGTGCGAGCGGCCCTCTCCCGGGCCTCGACCAGCGTGCGCGCCGCCGCCTCGGCGTCGGCGCGGGCGATCAGGCCTCGTTCCACGAGCCCGCTCCGGCGTTCGACCTCGGCGGCCGCGCGCTGCTCCGCCGCCTCGTGCAGCGGCAGCAGCGCGTCGAGGCTCTCGCGGTAACGGCGTGCGGCCTCCGCTTGCGCGGCGCGGGCCGCGTCCAGCTCGCCGGTGGTCGGTGGCGCCGCCGGCGCCACCGCCGCCGCGGTGACCGCGGCCGCGAGCAGCGCCAGCGCGAGGGCCGCGCGCCGGGCGCTCAGGCGCCGGCCTCCGCGCGGATCGTCGCCGACATCACGTGCCGGGCGCCGGGCGCCAGGGTCACCGCGTCGTCGGCCGCGTTGGCGGTCTCCACGCAGACCATGCGCCGCCAGTCGTCGGGCTCGAGGTCGGCGATCTCGGCGGCCTTCGCCGACCACGGGTTCCAGACGACGGTCGTCGCCGAGCCCGTCTTGTCCACGATCAGCCGGCGGCCGAGCGCGCGGTCGGCGACGACGCAGCGGGCGCGGGTGCCGAGGAACACGCGGTCGGTCTCGCCGGTGAGGCGCAGCGGCTCGGCGCCGTGCCGCTTGCGGGTCATCGCGTCCACCTTGTCGATGTAGGGCGTGTCCCCGAGACCGGTGATGGCCACCGCCTGGATGTCACCGACGGCGAGATAGGTGTGCAGCGCCGCCTCGAACGTGAACGGAGCGGGCGAGGTGTTGACGACCTCGAGCGCAAGCCCCAGCACGTCGCCGACACTGACGCGGTAGCGCAGGCTGAACGCCGAGGGCCACGCCGCCCGCGTGGCCTCGTCGTCCTCCAACCCCAGCTCGAGGACCACCGCGCCGTCGGCCCCGGGGCCGCTCGTCACCAGCCGCCACGGCCTCGAGCGGGCGAAGCCGTGCAGCGGGGCCCGCCGGTCGGTCGCGTGCGGTCCGAACCAGGGGAAGATGAGCGGCACACCGCCGCGGATGGCCTTGCCCGGCGCGTAGACCGCGCGCCGGGAGAGGAAGAGCATGGGCTCGGCACCCTGCGGCTGCCAACGGGTGACGTGCCCGCCCTGCAGGTACACCTGGGCGTCGGCACGCGCGCCGCTCACGCGCGCGCGCGGCATTCCGCCGTTGCCAGCCTCCACGACCACGAGTTCCGCCACGGGTCTGCTTGACCTCCGCCGGCTGCTACGCGCAGAGTACCCCAAGATGCAGTCCCAGGCGGACGTGCCGCTGCTCCTGCCCGACGGCGTCGTCTTCACGTGCCAACAGTCGGGCGCGTGCTGCCGGAGCGACTGGCTCATCGGCGTGGACGACGCCTCGCACGCGCGGCTGCGCGACGTGGCGTGGGAGCGTCACGACCCGGCGCTCGGCGGCGGCGCCACGTTCGTGCCGCTGCCGTTCCCGCTGCCGGGGGGCGAGCGCGTGACGTTCGCACGGCGACCCGACGGCGCCTGCGTGTTCCTCACCGGCGACGCGCGGTGTGGCATTCATCGCCATCTCGGCGCCGGCGTCAAGCCCCAGGTGTGCCGCGAGTTCCCCTACCACTTCGTGCAGACGCCGGACGGCGTGGCCGTCGGCGTGTCCTTCGCGTGCACGGCGGTGCGCGCGCACCACGGCGCCACGCTGGCGGCGCAGCGCGACGAGGTGCGGGCGGTGCTGGCCGGCAGCACGCGTGTGGAGCGATTGCCGGAGCGGCTCACGCTCTTCGGCTCGATCGAGCTCGGCTGGGAGGACTATCGCCCCATCGAGGCCGCGCTCCTCGACCTGCTCGGGGGGAGCGAGCGGCCCCTGCCGGTCGGGCTGCTGGCCGGCAGCGCCCTGCTCAGCCTGTGCATCGGGCTCACGCAGATCGAGGCGCGCGCGCGCCGCGCGGGCCACGCTCCGCCGGCGACGCTGACCGGAGGCCTGGACGAGCTCCGCGCCCACGGCTATCGCCGCCTGCTCGACATCGCGGCCGGCGCCCGCTATCCGAGGCGGCCGTCGCTGACCTACCTGGCGCCGCCGTACACGTGGCTGCAGCTCACGCGGAGGCGAATGTCCCGGGCGACGCTGCTGCTCACGATCTACAGGAACTATTTCCGCTTCCGCCGGCGGCGGGGCCTGCTGCCCGACGCGATCACCGGCGGCGAGCCCTTCGACCTGCCGGCGGTCCTGCGCGTCCGCTTCGAGGCCGGCGGCCCCGGCGTGGAGGCGTTCCTGCGCGAGTACTGGAGCCACGTCGTGTTTCGCAAGACGCTCACACCGATGCACGGGATCTTCCGCGGGTACCAGACGTTGCTCGCGCTGTACTCGTTCATGAAGCTCGCCGCCCGCCTGCACGCCTGGCGAGCGGGGCGGCCGGCCACGACCCTGGGCGACGTCAAGGAGGCCGTGCGGCTGGTCGAGCGCGCCTTCGTGCTCCACGCCCGCTACACCGACCTGTTCCGCCTCACCCCCATGGTGACCGTCATGGCCGACCGCCTCTATCAGCAACCCTCGTTCGTCCGCACCGCCGCCCTCGAGCCATAAGCCCGCAATAGCGTGATCGAGGGGGCGTCACGGTGTTGCCGCGGCGCTAGCGGGTCATACGAGGAGCGTCACGGCTACGCCGGGACGCTGCCGAGCGTCGGCGGTGTGGGGGCCATCTCGGGGCCCCCACGGCAACAGGCGAGCGCCACGGCTTTGCCGGGGCGTGACGCGCGTGTGGGGGTGTGGGGGCCAGATCGGGGCCCCAGCCCGAGCGAGTTGTCGAGGAGCGCCACGGCTTTGCCGGGGCGTGACGCGCGTGTGGGGGGTGTGGGGGCCAGGTCGGGGCCCCCACGTTAACGGACCCCGATATCCGCGGTTTTCTTGACTTGGCGCGAACCGAACCGCTAGGCTCGAATGTACGCCTGCAGCTTCTCGGCGAATCCGCCGAACGTCCAGACCGGCGCCAGAGCCAGGGGGGCGCGTCCCCGGGGTAGGAGCCCGACGCATGGCCAAGCTCGACGCGTTTTTCAAGCTGATGTTCGACACCGGGGCCTCCGACCTGCACATCGTCTCCGGCCAGCCGCCCATCTTGCGGGTGCACGGCGATCTGGAGCGGGTGAAGTACGACCCGCTCGACGACGAAACCCTCCGGCAGATGCTGTATGAGATCGCCCCCGAGCAGAAGATCAAGACCTTCGAGGAGACGGGTGACGTCGACTTCGGCTACGAGATTCCCAACGTCGCCCGGTTCCGCGCCAACTACTTCATGCAGAAGCACGGCTGTGCCGCCGTCTTCCGCCAGATCCCGACCAAGATCCTCACCGCCGACGAGCTGGGGCTGCCCCCCATCCTGAAAAAGTCGGCGATGTTGCACAAGGGGCTGGTGCTGGTCACCGGGCCCACCGGCTCCGGCAAGTCCACCACGCTGGCCGCGGTCATCGACCACGCCAACAAACACCGCAAGGACCACATCATCACCATCGAGGACCCGATCGAGTTCGTGCACGAGCCGCAGGGCTGCCTGGTCAACCACCGCGAGGTGGGCATCCACACGCGCTCGTTCGGGGCCGCGCTCCGCGGCGCCTTGCGCGAGGACCCCGACATCATCCTGGTCGGTGAGATGCGCGATCTCGAGACCATCCGCCTGGCCCTGGAGGCTGCCAACACCGGTCACCTGGTGTTCGGCACGCTGCACACCACGAGCGCGGCCAAGACCGTCGACCGCGTGATCGAGGTGTTTCCGGCCGAGGAGCAGGCCCAGGTGCGCAACGGCCTGTCGACCGGCCTCAAGGTGGTCGTGGCCCAGAACCTCTTCAAGCGGGTGGACAAGAAGGGCCGCTGCGCGGCGCTGGAGATCCTGATCTGCACGGCCGCCATCGGCAACCTGATCCGCGAAGGCAAGACCGTCCAGATCCCCTCGGCGATCCAGACCGGCAAGCAGTACGGCATGCAGACGCTCGACGACGCCATCATGGGCGTGCTCCAGAAGGGCTGGATCAGCCCCGACGAAGCCTACGACAAGTGCATCGACAAGACGAAGTTCCGGCCGCTGCTGAAGACGCCGCCGGACGAGCTGAATCAGTAGGAGGCCCGCCATGCGCAAGCCGGAAATCGACGACCTGCTGGCGGCGATGCTCGAATCGCACGACAACGTCTCCGACCTCAACGTCACGGTCGACCGCCCGCTGCAGGTCGAGTCGGCCGGCGAGCTGGTGGCGGTGCCGGTCGACCCGCCGATCGAGAACCTGACGCCGTTCCAGACCGAGATCTTCGCGCTGAACATCATCAACAGCGACCGGCGCTTGACCGAGCACCTGGTCCACACGGGATCGTGCGACACCTCGTACTTCCTGCCGGGCCGGGCCCGCTTCCGCGTCAACATCTTCTCGCAGCGCGGGAACACCTCGATGGTCCTGCGGAAGCTCGAGACCAACATCCCGACCATCGACGGCCTCAAGCTGCCCGACGCGTTCAAGAAGATGCCGTCGGAGCGCAACGGCCTCATCCTCGTCACCGGCGCCACCGGCTCCGGCAAGACGACCTCGCTGGCCGCGCTGCTCAACGAGATCAACGCCACCAAGGCGGTCCACATCGTGACGCTGGAGGACCCGGTCGAGTACGTGCACCCCAACCGCAAGGCCACCTTCAACCAGCGCGAGCTCGGCCTGGACTACGACAGCTTCGCCAACGGCCTGCGGGCGGCGCTGCGCCAGGCGCCCAAGATCATCCTGGTCGGCGAGATGCGCGACCGGGAGACCGCCGAGCTGGCGCTCAAGGCCTCGGAGACGGGCCACCTCGTGCTCTCCACGCTGCACACCGTGAACGCCGGCCAGGCGATCCACCGCATCATCGGCATGTTCGACAAGGACGAGGAGAAGCAGATCCGGCAGCGGCTGGCCGACACCATGCGGTGGGTCGTGGGCCAGCGCCTGGTGCCCAAGGTGGGCGGCGGCCGCTGGGCGGTGCACGACATCCTGGCCAACACGATCCGTTCGAACGAGCTGATCCTCCTGGGCGAGCAGGAGGGCAAGACCTTCTACGAGATCCAGGAGCTCGGCGAGCCGTTCGGGATGATGACCTTCGACCAGTCGCTGCTCCACTCCTACGAGCACGGCCTCGTCACCGAGGACACCGCGGTGAACTACTCCACCCGCAAGGCGGTGGTCCAGCGCGGCGTGGACACCATCAAGCAGAAGCGCGGCGAGAAGACCACCGACGTCGAGGGGCTCAAGCTCGACTCCGACTACAACCGCTCGGTGTTCGGCACGAGGAAAAAGTGAGCCCCGAGGGTCAGCCGGCCCCCGAGTTCGAGGCGCGACTGGCGCTCGTCTGCGAGGACGCGCCCGAGCGCCAGGCCCTCATCAAGGCCGGGCTGGAGCAGATCGGCTTCACCATGCTCGCCGTCAAGAACGCCGACGAGGCGATCGCGCGGTTGCGGCGCGACGTCTACGAGCTGGTCATCATCGACGAGCAGTACCAGGGCGCGACCCCGCTCGACAACACGGTGCTGGCCGCGGTACGGCCGCTGGCGATGTCCCATCGCCGCTGGATGTTCGTCGCCCTGGTGGGCCGCGAGTTCAAGACGTTCGACAACGCCATGGCGTTCGCGCGGAGCGTGAACGTGGTGGTCAACGTGAACGACCTGCCCCATCTCCCGGCCATCCTCAAGAAGGGCATCACCGAGCACGTGGAGTTCTATCGCGCCTTCCGCCAGGTCCTGACGGACGCCGGCAAGAAGTGACGCGCGCTCAGCGCCCCTTGCCGAAGAAGCGGTCGGGGGCGGGCTTCGCCCCGGGCTTGGGGTCGGGGGGGAGCGGCGGCGGCTTGCGGCGCAGGATGATCGAGAGCTCGTAGCCGCGGTCGTTGCTGGGATCGGCGTTGAAGACGCCCATCCAGAATCCGCTGAACTGCCGGCCCAGCTCCTCCAGCGTGGTGCCACCCACCCGATGCTTGCGCGGCGCGGCCGCCTGCGTCTTGCCGGGCGCCGGCAGCGTGACCAGCCAGGCGTGGTCGGTCGGCGCGTCATTTTCCTTCAGCTTGATCTCCACGTTGGGCGGATCCGCCAGCGTCTCGCCGGCCAGTCGCAGCGTGAAGAAGCGGGTGGTGAGCGGCCCCAGCGTGACGCGGAAGATGTGCGGCCCCAATCGCTCCTTGGGTTCCGTGAGCGTGCGCGTCTGCTCCTCGGTGCTGCCCGGCTGCTCCCCGCGCATGAAGAGGCGCGTGCCGTCGTCGTCGTCGACGATCCCGCCCTGCACCCACGCGCCCGGCTTGGGGACCACGGCGTGGAGGATCTCGCGCACGAACTCCGGATACGTCTTGTAGATCCGCCCCTCGGCCACGATGTAGAGGTACAGCTCGTGGCCGAGCGAATACGTCTCGTCCCTTTCGCGGGAGGTGAGCTGTAGATTGAGGCGCGCCAGGGCCTCCTTGACGAAGCCCTCCTCCTGCTTGTCGATGTGCGCGAGCAGCAGCCCGTATCCCTCGGCCAGCCGGCCTCCCTCGTACTCGTCGCTCTTCTGCAGCGGCACGCTCAGCAGATAGGGGAAGCGCTTGAGATAGTCGTGGGCGGCGTCGCCGAAGCCGATCCCGCGCTCGCGCAGCCCCTGCCACCCGGTGCGGGCGCCGAGCCACCACCGGGCCGTCTGCTGCGCCAGGCGCTCGAGCTCCTCCTCGCCCTCCCTCTCAGCGGTCGCTTCCCCCACGCCGGCCGGGTCGAGCTCACTCACCTCGCCAGTGAGCTCACTCTCCTGGGCGGGGACGGGCGGTGCGGCGGTTGCTGCCACGGGCGCCGGCGCCACGGTCGGCGGTCGCTGGACGACCGGGCGCGGAACGGCCGGCACGGGCGGTGCGACCGGCGCCGCCGGCGCGGCCACGCGCGGGGCCGGAGATACCTCGACGGGAGCCGGCGCCGCCGCCGCGCGCCGGCGTGGTGCGGGCGGGGGCGCCTCGCCCGCGCGCCCGATCCGGCCGCGGAGCGCGGCCAGCGCGAGCGATCGGCCGAAGAACTCCGTGATGGCGTCCTGCAGGAACGCGCAGCGGTCGTCGTCGAGCGCGTTCCAGCCCTCGACCAGGGCGAGCAGCTCGGCGAAGGGTCGCGTCTTGCCGGGCAGCGTCTTCGTTTCGTGCTCCAGCTCCGCGGGCGCCGAGCCGGCGAGGGTCGCGCGAACCTCGCGAGCCCGGCCCTGCGCCTCGCCGAGCGCCGGCAGGCTCTTGTCCTCGCGAGGGATGAGCCTGATCACCCGGTCCAGCACGCCGAACGCCTCCTCGCGCGCCTCCTCCCACGCCGCGAGCCGCGCGCGGTGCTCCTCGGCGGCCGTGATGGCGGCCAGGACGGGCTCGAGGTCGCGCAGCGTGCCGAGCTCCTCGGCGTCGAAGACCAGCGACAGCGCACCGGCCTGCTGCAGCATGGCGGAGCGCAGCGCAGCAAAGGCGTCGCGAGCGGCGCTCAGGTCGTCCAGCAGCAGAGTGGGCGGGGGCAGGGTAGCGACCAGGGCTTCGGCGGCACCGGCGGCACGCGTTCCGAGGGCGGCGAAATCGCTCCGCAGCGCGGCCAGCCGGCCTCCGAGCTCTCCGTTGGCGTGTTGCACCGACCAAGTATAACGGACACCCCTCGCCGGGCCGCCGCGACTCATGGTCAGTTGCGGGCCAGCCGCCCGGTCAGAAACCGGCAAGTCGACGAGGATGACCGACTCGAGTGCGACGATCCGGGCCAATGAACACAGTGACTTGGGCGGCATCTTTCGGCTTGGTATCCGACTTGCGCTAGCACCTGGTCAGCCCGACGGTCGGGTGGGCAAGGCAGAGCAGCGGGGAGACGTACCGATGACGACCATTCGCCGCGCGTTCGTGATCGCCAGCATTTTCGCACTGGGCCTTTCGATGGCCCGCGATGCCGCCGCCGGCCAGGTCAGTGATCAGCTGCGCTCCCGCATCGACCGGGTGGTGGCCATCCTCGAGGATCCGGTCCTCAAGGTTCGTCCCGAGGAGCGGCGGGTGGCGCTGCGGGGCGCGGCCACGGACATCTTCGACTTCACCGAGATCACGCGGCGCTCGCTGGGCCGCCACTGGCAGGCGGCGACGCCGGCCGAGCGCGAGGAGTTGGTGTATCTGTTCACCGCGCTCCTCGAGCGGTCGTACCTGGGCCGCATCGAGCAGTACAGCGGCGAGCGGATCGTGGTCATCGGCGACGTGCTCGACGGCGAGCTGGCCACCGTGCGCACGCGCCTGGTGAGCAAGGGCGGCACCGAGACCCTCGTCGACTACCGCCTCTATCGCGCCGGCGACCGCTGGATGGCCTACGACGTCAGCGTGGAGGGCGTGAGCCTCGTCGCGAACTACCGCGCGCAGTTCAACAAGATCATCCAGGCCTCGTCCGCCCAGGCCCTCGTGAAACGGCTGCGCGCCAAGCAGGAGTAGCGGCCCGGGCGTGGGATCGACTAGACTTTCGACAACTCGAGCACGGAGGTAAGCGATGGCCTCGGTCCGAATGCTGATGGTGGCGGCGATGGCGGTGGTGCTCACCACGGGCGGGGCGGCGTGGGCGGGCGCGCCGACCGATCAACTGCGCGGACGCGTCGATCGCGTGCTGCGCGTGCTCGAAGATCCCCAGCTGAAGCCGGAGGCCCGCGCCGTCGAGCGGCGGGCGTCCATCCGCGCGATCGTCGCCGAGATCTTCGACTTCCGGGAGCTCTCGCAGCGCGCGCTCGGTCCCCACTGGCAGGGGCGCACGCTCAGCGAGCGCGACGAGTTCATCCAACTCTTCGCCGATCTCCTCGAGCGGTCGTACATCGACAAGATCGAGCTCTACAGCGGCGCCGAGCGCATCCAGTACACGGGCGAGGTGCTCGACGGCGAGCGGGCGACGGTGCGGACCCGGATCGTGACCAAGCAGGGCACGGAGATTCCGGTCGACTACCGCATGCGTCCCGTCGGGGACCGCTGGCTCGTCTACGACGTGGGCATCGAGGGCGTGAGCCTGGTGGCGAACTACCGGGCGCAGTTCAACCGCATCATCCAGCGGTCGTCGTACAAGGGGCTGGTCGAGCAGCTCACGGCCAGGCTGGCCTCGCAGCGGTAGCCGCCGGGGTGAGCGCGCCGCCGCGGGAGACGTTCCGCCGCATCGCCGCCAACCTCGCCACGGTCATGCACGGCCAGCAGCTGGCGATCCGCCGGCTCCTCGCCGCCTTCGCCAGCGCCGGCCACGTGCTGCTGGAGGACTATCCGGGCACCGGCAAGACGACGCTGGCCAAGGCGCTGGCCCGCTCCATCGGGGCCGGCTTCACGCGCGTGCAGTTCACGCCGGACCTGCTCCCCTCGGACATCCTCGGCGTGTCGGTCTTCGACCCGCGCGATCAGACGTTCCGCTTCCACGAGGGCCCGATCTTCACCCACATCTTGCTGGCCGACGAGATCAACCGCGCCTCGCCCCGCACGCAGTCCGCGCTGCTGGAGGCGATGGCCGAGAGCCAGGTGTCGGTGGACGGCGCCAGCACGCGGCTGCCGGAGCTGTTCTTCGTGATCGCGACGCAGAACCCGGTCGAGTTCCGCGGAACCTATCCGCTGCCGGAAGCGCAGATGGACCGCTTCGCGATGCAGTTCGGCCTCGGCTACGTCGACCCGGAGGAGGAGGTCGCGATCCTGGCCGACCAAGCCGAGCGCCATCCCCTCGACGCCCTCACCGCCTGCGTCTCGCTCGAGGAGGTGCTGGAGCTGCGGCGGGGCGTTCGTCGGATCCGGGTCAGCGACGAGGTCAAGCGCTACGCGGTGGACCTGGTGCGCGCCACCCGGACCGCGCCCGGCGTGCAGCTCGGCGCCAGTCCCCGCGCCTCGCTGGCGCTCATCGGCGCCGCCCAGGCGCTGGCGCTCTTCGACGGAGGGGACTTCGTGGCGCCCGAGCACGTGCAGGAGCTGGCCGTCGCCGTCATCGCCCACCGCCTCGCGCTCGACCCGCAGGCCCGCTTCTCGGGCGCCACGGCGGTGTCGGTGGTCGAGGAGGTCGTCAAGACGATCGCCGTCCCGGCCTAGCGGTGCGGCGGCTCCTCTATCGCAGCTTCCGCGCCGTCTGGGGACTGCAGCACCGTCTCGCCCGCCGTCTCACGCCGGCCGGCCAGCTCGTGGCGGCCGGGCTCCTCGCCGCCGCCGTGATCGGTCCCAACACGCGTCTCACCGTCGCCTACCAGGCGGTCACGTTCATGGCCGGCTTGCTGCTCGTGGCCGCGCTCGGCGTGCTGCGGCGCCCACCGCCGTTGCAGGTGCGGCGCCGCCTGCCACGCTACGCCACCGTCGGTGAGCCGGTGACCTACCCGGTGACCGTGCTCAACGCCGGCTCGCGCGCCCGCTCCGGGCTCGCGCTCATCGAGGACGTCGCCGATCCGCGCCCCTCGTTCGAGGAGCTCACGGCGGCGCGCGAGCCCCACGAGGCGCGACGCAACCGCTTCGACCGCGCCGTCGGCTATCCGCGGTGGTCGTGGCTGATCTCGATCAACCAGCGGGCGACGATCACCGAGCAGCCGCTGCCGCCGGTGCCGGCCGGCGGCGAGGTCGAGGCGCGACTCACGCTGCTGCCGCGGCACCGGGGGCGGTTGACGCTCACCGGCACCACGGTGGCGCGCCGCGAGCCGCTCGGCCTGGCGCGCGCGCTGCGCCCCCGGCCGGGGCCGGCCACGCTGCTGATCCTGCCGCGCCGCTACCCGCTGCCGCCCATCGCACTGCCCGGGGCCCGCCGCTACCAGCGCGGCGGCATCGCGCTGGCGCAGTCGGTCGGCGACTCCGAGGAGTTCGTGTCGCTGCGCGACTATCGCCCCGGCGATCCGCTCAAGCGCATCCACTGGCGCTCGTGGGCGCGCGCCGGGCGGCCGGTGGTGCGCGAGTACCAGGACGAGTTCTTCGTCCGCCACGCCCTCGTCCTCGACACCTTCGTGCCGGCGCCCACCGCCGCCTTCGAGGAGGCGGTGTCGGTGGCGGCGTCGTTCGCCTGCACCGTGGGCACGCAGGAGTCACTGCTCGATCTGCTCTTCGTCGGCCCCGAGGCGTTCTCGGTCACCGCCGGGCGCGGCGTGGGCCACGTCGAACGCATGCTGGAGATCCTCGCCGCCGTGCGGCCGTGCCGCGACCGTCCGTTCGCGACGCTGGGGCGCCTGGTCCTCGAGCGCCAGGCCTCGCTGAGCGGCGCCATCTGCATCCTGCTCGGCTGGGACGAGCCGCGCCGCGAGATGGTGTCCCGGCTGCGCGCGCTCGGCATGCCGGTGCTCGTCCTGGTGGTGGCGGATCCGCCGGCGGACTCCGGCGCGCGCGAGGCGGACGCCGCCGCCGGTGTGCATCGGCTCGAGGTCGGTCGCGTGGGCGATGGGCTCGCGCGGCTGCCGGGCCCGTCGTGATGCCGCCGCCGCTGCTCGGTGCCGCGCTGCTCTTCTGGGGTTGGCAGACCGGCTTCCTGCTGGTCGGCCTCGCGATGGCGCTGGCGCTCGAGGCGCGGACGCTGGTGCGCTCGCGCTGGGACCTGGAGCGCGCCGATTTCAACCGGGCGTCCGATCTCAGCGCCGTGCTGCTAGTGCTGGTGGGCGTCTACCAGGCCATCGCCAACGAATCGGCCCGCGCCGTGACCGGCATCATCCAGTGGCTGCCGCTGCTGCTCTTCCCGCTCGTCGCCTGCCAGCTCTACAGCGTGGCCGGGCGCGTCGAGGTCGCCGTGTTCTTCTGGTCGCAGCGCAAGCAGCCGGAGAGCACGCCGCGGGTGGACCTGTCACCGTCCTACTTCGGCCTGTGCCTGCTCGCGGCGAGCACCGCCAACGCGCGGGCGACGTTCTATGCCGGGCTGGTCGCGCTCTCCGCGCTGGCCCTGTGGCACGCGCGGGGCCGCGCCGGCGTGCTGCGCTGGGGCCTCGCCGTCACGCTGGCGGCGCTGCTGGGCTGGGCCGGACATCTCGGGCTCGCCGAGGCGCAGCGCGTGGTCGAGCGGAAGGCGCAGGCGTTCTTCCTGACGTGGATCCGCCGCGATCCCGATCCGTATCGCACGACGACGTCGCTCGGCGACCTCGGCGAGCTCAAGCTCTCGGACCGCGTCGTGATGCGCGTGGAGCCGGGCCCCGGCGCGCGCATCCCGATCCTCCTGCGCCAGGCCAGCTACAATGCCTACCACGCGCCGTCGTGGCTGGCGGTCGACGGCGGGTTCACGGCCGTGCAGCCCGAGTCCGACGGCGCGACCTGGCTGCTGCGCCGCGAGGCCCCCACCGACGCGCGGCTCACCATGTCGACCTACCTGTCGCGCGGGCGCGGATTGCTCGCGCTGCCGAACGGCGCCGCCCGGCTCGACGATCTGATGGTGGTGGGCCTGGCCCGCAGCCGCCTCGGCGTCGTCCGCGTCGACGAGGGGCTGGGGCTCGTCACCTACACGGCGCATTTCCCGCGACGCGGCACCGACGAGAGCCCGCCGACGGCGGGGGACGTGCGGGTGCCGCCGCGGGAGACGGCGGTGATCACGCGGGTGGCGGGCGAGCTCGGGCTGGCCGACCGCCCGCCGGCCGAGGTGATCGCCAGGGTGCGGGCGCACTTCCTCGGCCGCTTCCACTACACGCGCTATCTCAGCGGCGTCCGCCCCGGGCGCACCGCGATCGAGGAGTTCCTGCTCACGACGCACGCCGGCCACTGCGAGTACTTCGCGACGGCCACCACGCTGCTGCTGCGCGAGGCCGGCGTGCCCGCGCGCTACGTCGTCGGCTACGCGGCGCACGAGTGGAGCCGCATCGAGGGGCGCTGGATCGTGCGCGCGCGTGACGCCCACGCCTGGGCGCTGGCGTGGGTCGACGGCGCCTGGGTCGAGGTGGACACGACGCCGGCGACGTGGATGCCCGAGGAGGCCGGTCCGGAGTCCGCCTGGCAGCCCGTGAGTGACCTGTGGGAGTGGGCAACGTTCGTCTTCTCGCGCTGGCGCTGGAGCGAGCGACAGGACCGCCTGACCGGCAATCTGGGCTGGCTGCTGATCCCGCTGGTCGCCATCCTGGTCTGGCGATTGTGGGCCCGCCGCCGCATCGGCGCGGCGGCGCCCGCGACGACCGGCAGCGCCGCGCCGGCGCGCGCCGGCAACGACTCCGAGTTCTACGGGGTGGAGCGCCGTCTCAGCGAGCTGGGGTTCGAGCGGGCGCCGGGCGAGCCGCTGGCGCGCTGGCTCGAGGCCGTGGCGGCCGCCGCCCCGCCCGCCGTGGCGACGGGGCCGCTGCGTCCGCTGCTGGATCTTCACTACCGCTATCGCTTCGATCCCGCCGGGCTGGCGACGGCCGAGCGCCGGCGCCTGCGGGCGGAGTCTCAGGCGTGGCTGGCCGCGCATCCGCCAGCGCCAGCTTCTGCGCGCGCGGCAGCGACTTGAGGGCGGCCTCGCGCCGGCTCGCCGCCGAGCGATCGCGACACGGCTCGGCCCACACCAGCCGCACCGGCCGGCGCGCGCGCGTATACTTCGAGGCCGCACCGGCGTTGTGGGCGGCCAGCCGCCGCTCGAGCGCCGTCGTGATCCCAGTGTAGAGCGTGCCGTCGGCGCAGACGAGGAGGTAGCAGAACCATCGCGCGGAGCCGCTCGCGTCCATCCGCCGCCGATCCTAGCATCCGGGCGCTGCCCGCCCACCAGCTGCAGGCGCGGCGCGCGCTCGCGTTCCGCCACCGCCAGCCCGGGCGCGTGCGCGGCGCCGGCGGCGCCCTGACGTTCGTCGAGGCCGTCGGTTTCTGCTCCACCTTCTTTCGTTTTCCCGAGGGCGTGGCGTGCTTGTGGGAGGCGGTGGTCGGCCGCGCCCGGCCACGGTGGCCACGACGCTCGCACCACGACGACGGTGTCGGACTCACCTGGCGGCTCAAGGACGAGCTGCCGGCGGCCCGGCGCGTGTACTACGGCAAGCTGCTGCGCGGGCGGCCGGTGCTGGTCGCGCTCGACCTCGTTCCCGCCTTCTACGCGCTCGTGCGCGGCCGGCAGCGCGCGCGCGACTACCGCACCGAGTACGCCGCGGGCCGGATGTCGCTCACGGCCAAGCGCCTGATGGATGCCATGGTGCGCCAGCACCCGCAGTACACGCGCGAGCTGCGCGCCAACACCTTCCTGCTCGAGCCCTCGCGCACGCGGGAGTTCGAGCGCGCGATGGCCGAGCTGCAGCAGGGCCTGTGGGTGGTCAAGAGCGAGGAGCGCTACGAGCCGACGTTCTCCTATCGCTGGGAGCTGGTGGAGGCGTGGCTGCCCGACCTCGTGGCCGCGGGCCGGCGCCTGAGCCGCACCGCCGCCCTCGACCGGCTGCTCGACCGCTACACGGCCGGCGCCGTCTTCACGACCCGCCCCCGCCTGCGCCGCCTGTTCGGCGTCCCCGCCGCCGAGCTGGACGCCTCGGTCGCGCGCCTGGCACGGTCGGGAGCCCTGCACGAAGTTACCGTCACCGGCTGGCCCGGCCACTGGCTGGTGCACGCATGAGTCCTGCCAGCGCCCGACGCGCATCGCTTTCGCGCCGCCCGCACTCTCAAGAGCTGAGCGGTGGAGCTGGGTCAAGAGCATGCGATCGTCGGGGACGCCCAAGGTGGACGAGGCCGCAACCCTGGCCGACGTGATGAACGAGTTG
>JBGPZN010000080.1:0-10345 GCA_041493815.1 Methylomirabilia bacterium | reverse complement strand
GGCAACTACCCCGAGTGCCTGCGCCGCGTCGCCGAGGCCATCGGCTGGGAGCACTTTGCCGCCGAGAAGGCGACGGCGCGCGCGAACGGGCGCCGGCTCGGCCTCGGGCTCGCGCTCTTCGTCGAGGACACCGGGCTGGGACCCTACGAGGGGATTCGCGTCCGCGTGAACTACGACGGGCGCGTCTTCGTGTTCTCGGGAGCGTCGAGCCAGGGGCAGGCCCACGAGACCACGCTGGCCCAGATCGTCGCCGACGGTCTCTCGGTCCCGCTCGAGACGGTGACGGTGGTGCCCGGCGACACCGACGGCCTGCCGTACGGCGTCGGCACCTTCGCCAGCCGCGTGGCCGTGCTGGGCGGCGCCTCGGCCGCGCACGCCGCCGCCGAGGTGCGACGCAAGGCGCTGGCCGTCGCCGCCGACCACCTCGAGGTGGCGCCCGATGATCTCGTGCTGGAGGACGGCCGTGTCGCGGTGCGGGGCGCGCCCGATCGTGGGCTCGCGCTCGGCGAGGTCGCGGCCATCGCCTCGTCGCCTCGCCCGGGCTATGCGCTGCCGGGCGGCATGGACCCGGGGCTCGAGGCCTCCGGCTACGTGCACGTCACGCAGTCCACGTACTCCAGCGGTGCCCACGCCGCGGTCGTCGAGGTCGACGTCGAGCCCGGCGTCGTCCGCGTGCTCCGCTACGTCGCCGTCGACGACTGCGGCACGATGATCAATCCGATGGTGGTCGAGGGCCAGGTGCACGGCGGCATCGCGCACGGCATCGGCAACGCGCTCCTCGAGGCCGTCGTCTATGACGCGACGGGCCAGCCGACGACGGGCACGCTGATGGACTACGCGCTGCCGCGCGCCGACGACGTCCCGAGCCTCGAGGTCCACCACGTCGTGACGCCCTCCCCGCTCAATCCGCTCGGCGTGAAGGGCGCGGGTGAAGGCGGCACGCTGCCGGCGCCGGCGGCCATCGCCAACGCGGTGGCGGATGCGCTCGGCGTCGACGTCACCGAGATGCCGCTCACGCGCGAGGGCGTCTGGCGCGCGATTCGCGCCGCGTCCGGAGGGAGCGATGGCAATCAAGGGCATTGACCACTGGGTCATCGTCGCCGGTGACCTCGAGCGGACGCTCGACTTTTACACCCGGCTCGGCTTTCCAATCGTGTGGGAGGAGCGCCCGAATCGCCCCGGGCGCGGCATGCCGACCATCCGCATCAACGCCGCGCAGAAGATCAACGTCCACGGCCCCGACTGGCCGGAGCGGCCGGGGTATCTCGGCGCGCGGCGGCCAGCGGTGGGCGGCGCGGATTTCTGTCTCGAGTGGGAGGGCACGGTCGAGCAAGTGCTGGACCTGCTGGCGAACAACGGGATCGCGGTCGAAGCCGGGCCGGGCACACGGTCGTGCGCGCGCGGACCATCGACCAGCGTCTACTTCCGCGATCCCGACGACAACCTCGTGGAGCTCACGGTGTACGATCGGGCGACCTCCGGCTGCGGATCACAACCGGAGGGGTATCATAGGGTGGACATTGAACAGAGCATGGAGGTACCTGACACTTTGAGCCGCATGGGTGAGGTCCGAGTCACAGCCCGGCTCACGAATGCCGTCGACGAAGCTCTCGCGCGCCGGGGGGTGCTCACGCCCGAGCAGGTCCGGAGTTGCGACGCGGACGCGCTCGTCGATACCGGCGCGGTACGCACCATCGTGCCTCAACACATTGCGCTGCGTCTGGGTCTCGGCGTTCGCGGACAGCGAATGACCCAGTACGCCGATGGGAGGACGGAGGCGGTGAGCGTGACAGAACCGCTCGTCGTGGAGATCGAGGGCAGAGACACGCTCGAGGAGGCCCTGGTGCTCGGCGACGAGGTGACCATCGGACAAACGGTGCTCGAGAAGCTCGACTTGCTCGTGGATTGCCAGGGTCGGCGCCTCGTTCCCAATCCGGCGCACCCGGACCAGCCCATCACCAAGGTCAAGTAGACGAACCCCTATGCGCCCGGCGGCGCGTACGGGATCGGCCCCGCGTACTCCGTGCGCAGCGGCCTCCAGTGCTCCGCCCAGCTGCGCGCCAGCGTGGCCGCGAGCTGGGCCACGTGCAGGCGATCGTGCGCGACCCAGGCGGCGAGGAGATCGAGGCCCGAGAGCGGCCCCGTGCGCCCGAGCGTCACCGCGGCGGTGAGACGCTCCGGCGAGACGGTCGCGAGGAACGCGAGGCTCGCCGCCCGGCGCTCGCGGAAAGCGGCCCGCGCGCGCGGGCCGTCGTCCTCCAGGTAGCGCCGCTCCACCGCCCACCGCTCGGGATCGATCGGGATGAAGCGCTCGCCGCCCTCGGCGATCACCCGCACGCGGGCGCCGAAGTCCTCGACCTCCTCGTCGCGCAGATGGCAGACGATCTCCACCGGCGCCCACTCGGCGGGCGCCGGCCGCGCCCGCCACGCCTCGGCGTCGAGGCCGGCGACGAGCCCATCGAGAAGCGTCGGCATCCGAGCAAGCTCGGCGCGGGCCGCGGCGAGCAGGGGGGCCGCGGCCGGCTGACCCATCTCAGTTCCCACCACGGAGGTCGAGGAGCGCCGCGGCTCCGAACATCACTTGATCTCGGTCTTCGACTTCCACTTCACCAGCGAGGGCTCGGCCTCCTCCAGGAGCTTGGTGTAGATCACGCTCTCGGGCGGGAACTTCTGCTTGATGCGGTCGAGCGAGTGCAGGAAGTCGATGAACTCGCTCATGCCCTTGTAGATCTTCTCGTTCATCTCCATCGAGTAGACGTTGAGCGCCATGATGTCGCGGGTCAGCGCCTCGTCGGTCTTCATGTCGCGGGCCACGATCTTCACGGCGCCCTCGCGGTCGCTGTTGATCGAGTCGGTGGCCTTCCGCAGCGCGCGGAGGACGGCCTTGAGCGTGTTGGGGTTCTCCTTGAGCATCTTGCCGCTCGCCACCACGCCGGCGTGCACGTGCAGCCAGTCGACCTGGCCCTCCTTGCCGGGGATCATGCTGCGATTGCCGGTGAAGTAGACCTTGCCGCCGGCCTGCTTGACGGCGTTGAACACCCACGGCGCCCAGGCGGCCATGGCGTCGATGTCGCCCTTGGCCAGCGCGGTCACGGCGTCGGGCGGGGCGAGGTTGACGAACTGGATCTTGCTGAAGTCCACGCCGGTGTCGCGGGCCATGGCCTGGATGGCCATCGTCACCGAGGCACCCTTGGGCATGCCGATCTTGATCTTCTCGAAGTCCTTGGGCGAGCGGACGATCTCCTGCCCCTTCTTGCCGAGGACGATCTGCTGGGTACCGGCGATGTCGCTCTGGGGCGCGATGTTGTAAATCGTCTGCCCGGAGGCGGCGATCGGCACGACCATCGTGGCGGTCGCGGTGCCGAGGTGAATGTTGCCGGCGCCCCACATCGACGGCAGGTCGGTGCCGGCGATGTACCAGCGCGGATTGACCTTGACGCCCTCGGCCTTGAAGTAGCCGAGCGCCTCGGCGACGGCGAACTGCGAGGACATCTGGGCGTCGCGCACGAGCCAGGCGTCGACTTCGGTGAGCTCGAGCTTGGCCTGGGCGAGCGCGTCACCGGTCAGGGCGAGGAGCGAGACGAGGATGGCGAGCAGGGTGCGCATGTGAAGCTCCTTTCAGGCCGCGGCGCGCCAGCGTAGCAGCCGGCGCTCGGCGGCGAGCAACAGTGTGTTGATCACCGATCCCAGCAGCCCCAGCACCAGAGCGCCCATGACGATCTGCGCGGGGTTGAAGAACGTGCGCCCTTCCATGATCAGGTGACCGAGGCCGGCGTCGGCGCCCATGAACTCGGCGCCGACGATCACGAACAACGCCAGGCCGACGCCGAGGCGCAGGGCGACGACGATGCCGGGCAGTGCGGCGGGCAGCATCACGCGGCGCACGAGGTCCGCGCGGGAGGCGCCGAGGCTGGCGGCCGCGCGCAGCAGCACCACGTCGACGCGCAGCACGCTGGCCGCCATGGCGACGAACATCGGAAAGAACGTCGTGTACCCGATGAAGGCGACCTTCGAGGCCTCGCCGAGGCCGAACCACACCAGGAACATCGGCAGGAAGGCCAGCGGCGGGATCGGCCGCACGAACTCGATGACGGGCTCGGTCATGAGACGCAGCGGCACGCACAGGCCGACGAGCAGCCCCAGGCCGAGCGCGGCCACCGCGGCGAGGCCGAAGCCCTGGGCGATCCGGCCCAGCGACGTCACGAAATGACGGGCCAGCTCGCCGCTGCGGGTGAGGTCCACCGCCACTCGGCCCACCTCCACCGGCGTGGGCAGCAGGACCGGGTTGACGACCTCGAGCCAGGCGTTGCCGTGGGCGACCACGGCCCATAGCGCCAGCGCGCTCAGCATCGCGATCGCCCGCGTCGCCGCGGCGCTCACTCGCGCACCTTGGCGACCTCCTCTTTCACCACGCGCGTGATGTCGCTCTCGTACTGCGTGAACTCCGGCGCGAAGCGGTCGCGGACCTCGGGCAGCTTGATCGGGAACACCTGCTTGATGCGGCCCGGCGCCGACGTCATGACGACGACGCGGTCGGCCAGGTAGACGGCCTCGCGGATGGAGTGCGTCACGAACAGGATCGTCTTGTGCTCCACGCGCTGGATGTGCGACAGCTCGTCCTGAAGGACCTCGCGCGTCTGGGCGTCGAGCGCCCCGAACGGCTCGTCCATCAGGATGACGGTCGGGTCGTTGGCGAGCGCGCGGGCGATGGCCACGCGCTGCTTCATCCCACCCGAGAGCTGGGCGGGAAACTTGTCGGCGTGGACGCGCAGGCCGACCAGGTCCAGATAGCGGTCGACGGTCCGCTTCCGCTCGGCGGCCGGCCGGGACTGGAGCAGCGGCCCGAACTCCACGTTGCCCGTCACCGTGAGCCACGGGAAGAGCGCGTACTCCTGGAACACGACCCCGCGCTCGGGCGCGGGCCCGGTGACCGGACGGCCGTCCACCAGCACGATGCCCGTCGACGGCGCCAGGAACCCGGCAACGATGTTCAGCAGCGTCGACTTGCCGCACCCCGACGGGCCCAGGAGGCACACGAGCTCGCGCTCGGCCACGTCGAGGTCGACCTCGGCCAGCGCCGGCGCCGTCCGCCCGGCCGCGCCGAACGACTTGGCGACACCCCGGATCTGGATCTTGGGGCCGCCGGTCATCGTCAGGCGGGATGCTGCCAGCGCGTGAGCCGGCGCTCCAGCAGCCGCACCAGCTCGCTGCCCGCGTAGCCGAGCAACCCCAGCACGACGGCGGCGCCGAGCATCTGCGGCACCAGGAAGAAATTCCGGCCGTCGTTGATGAGATAGCCGAGGCCCTGCTCGGCGCCGATGAACTCCGAGATGACGATGACGAAGAACGCCAGCGCCACGCCCAGCCGCAGCCCGATGAGGATGTCCGGCAGCGCCGCCGGCAGGATCACGCGGGTGAAGAGTGCCAGGCCGCGGGCGCCGAGGCTCCGGGCCGCGCGCAGCAGCAGCGGATCGATCTGGCGCACGCCGGTGACGGTGGTGAGAAAGATCGGAAAGAACGTCGCGTAGGTGATGAACCCGATCTTCGACGGCTCGCCGATCCCCACCCACACGATGAACAGCGGCAGCACCGCCAGCGGCGGGATGGGGCGGAGCATCTCGACGATCGGCTCGACCACGTTGCGGACCGGTACCAGATACCCGGCCGCCAGGCCCAGGGCGACGCCCAGCGCCGCGCCGGTGCCGAAGCCGATGGCGACGCGCTCGAGCGTGGCCCCGACGTGGCCCCACAGCTGGCCCTTCGCCGCCAGCTCGGCGAGGCTGCCGAGGACGAGCCACGGCCCCGGCAGAAAGATCGGGTTGAAGAGCCGCAGGGCGACGACGAGACCGGCCAGTCCGCTCCACAGCGCGACGAAGGCGATCACCGCGCCGACCCGGAGCGCGAGCGCGCGCCGGCGCGTGAGCGCGGGCCCTCGCAGGCCCGACTCCACCAGCGTGGACACGTTGCTCACGAATGAGGCCATATGAGCGCTCGGGGTGAACGGGCGGGAGTCTATCACACCGCTACGCGCCGCGACCGCGGCTTGACACCTCTCGATCCAGACGGTATAGCCCTCGCATCATCGGTGCACGGAGGCAGGCATGGAGCCGCAGTCGATCACGTGGCCGAAGGGCAAGCGGTGTGCGTTCACGATCTCGTTCGATCTCGACGGCGAGAGCCCGTGGATTCACCGGGACGCCGCGCTGGCCGAGCGGCCGCTGCACATGTCGATGGGCGCCTACGGTCCCAAGACGGGGGCGCCACGCATCCTGAAGGTCCTCGACCGCTACGGCATCAAGGCCGGCTGGTTCATCCCGGGCTGGATCGTCGAACGCTATCCCGACCTCTGCCGCGAGATCGTGCAGCGCGGCCACGAGGTGGGTCACCACGGCTACCTGCACGAGAAGCCGTTCTTCATGCAGGGCGGTGCCGAGGAGGAAGAGGCGCTGCTGCTCAAGTCGATGGACATCTTCAAGAAGGTCCTCGACGTCAGGCCGCTCGGCTCGCGCGCGCCCTCGGCCGATCCGTCCAAGCACACGATGACGCTGCTCCGGAAGCACGGGTTCGTCTACCACTCGAACCTCATGGACACCGACCTGCCCTACTGCCACAAGACCGTGCACGGAGAGCTGGTCGAGCTGCCGACGGCGTGGTGCAACAACGACTTCCCCTTCTTCGGCTTCAGCGCGGTGCCGCCGGTCGGCAACGGCATCTGGAGCCAGGAGGACGTGTTCGAGATCTGGAAGGAGGAGTTCGAGGGCGCTTATGAAGAAGGTGGGTTCTTCAACCTCATGGGCCATCCTCAAGTCATCGGCCGGCCCTCCCGTATGCGGATGGTGTCCCGTCTGATCGAGCTCATCCTCGGCAAGGGCGATGTGTGGGTCGCGCGCCCCATCGAGGTGGCCGAGCACTACCTCTCCCAGCGGTGAGCTCGACCGCTCCGGCAGGACGACTCGCCGGCCGCGTGGCCCTCGTCACCGGCGCCGGGCGCGGCTTCGGCCGCACGATGGCCGTCGCCTTCGCGCGCGAGGGCGCCGACGTCGTCGTCAACTACAACGCCAGCGGCGCAGCCGCCAAGGACGCCGTTGGCGAGATCGAGGCGCTGGGTCGGACGGCGCTGGCCGTCCAGGCCGACGTGGCGCGTGAGGATCAGGTGCGCGCGCTGGTCGATCGAACGCTGGAGCGCTTCGGCCGGATCGATGTCCTCGTCAACAACGCCGGCATCATGACCCGCGGCGCCTTCGCCGATGCGCCCATGCGGGGTTACGACGCCATGTGGGCCATCAACGTGACGGGGACGTTCCTGTGCACGCAGTACGCGCTGCGCCCGATGGTGAAGGCGCGCTACGGCCGCATCATCAACCTCTCCTCGCAGCTGGCCCGGGCCGGGGTCGGCAACGGCGGCTTCGCCGCCTACGCGGCCACCAAGGGCGCTATCGAGGCCTTCACCCGCGCGATCGCTCTCGAATACGGCGGCCGCGGCATCACGGTCAACGCCATCGCGCCGGGCGGGATCGACACCGACATGAGCAAGGCGGTGATGACGCCGGAGTACCGCGCGCGGCGGATCCAGGAGCTGCCCGTGCGGCACCTCGGCGAGGTCGAGGACGTTGCCTACTGCGCCGTGTTCCTGGCCACCGAGCAGGCAAGCTATCTCACGGGCCAGGTGCTGCAGCCCAACGGCGGCTGGGTGATGGCATGAAGCGACGCCGGCGATCGATGCAGTCGAAGGACGTGCTCGATCCGCAGACGGCGGGGTAGCCCACGAACCCGAGACGACGGCGATTGCCGCCGCCGCGCCGGATGACGGGCCGCGAGCGGCGCTGGCTCAATCCCAACCGGGGTCCGCTCAAGGTCCTCGAGCGGAACCTCGACATCATCGTCTCGCGGTTTCTCTATCCGCGGCTGGCCCACGTCTGGAATCCCTACAGCCGGCTGCTGGAGCGCCGCTTCGGCGTGGCCGACATCGAGGTGTCGCCCACGGCGTGGCCCCTCGGTGGCGGTCGCCTGCGCGTGCTGCTCGTCTCGGACATCCACACCGGCATCTTCCTCAAGCCGGACGCGCTGGCCGCAATCGTCACCTCGCTCATGGCGCTCCAGCCCGACCTCGTCGCGGTGGCCGGCGATCTGGTCACCGGCCACGTCAGCGAGATCGACCCGTTCCTCGAGGCGCTGGCGCCGCTGGCGCGCGCGCCGCTGGGCGCCTGGGCCTGCTTCGGCAACCACGACTACTTTGGAGGCAATCCCGAGCACCTGGGCCGGAGCCTCGAGCGCATCGGCCTGTCGATGCTCAGGAACGAGTCGGTGAAGCTGACCCATGGCGGCGGCCAGTTCGTGCTGGGCGGCATCGACGACCTCGTCATGGGCCGCCCGGACTGGACGGCGCTGGCGGCGCGTCACGACACGCCCCATCTCGTGCTGGCGCACAACCCCGACCATTTCTACGCGGCGTCGGCGCAAGACGTTCCCCTCATCCTGTCCGGTCACACGCACGGCGGCCAGATCCGGTTCCCGAACGGCCCGCCGATCATCCGCCAGAGCCGCTTCTGCCTCGACGAGGGCGCCTACGCCTTCCGTTCCTCGCTGCTGATCGTCTCGCGCGGGCTGGGCAGTGTCGGCCTGCCCTGGCGCTGGGGCGCCGATCCCGAGGCCGTGCTGATCGAGATCGTCCCGCCGGCGTAGCAGCGGCCATTCCCTCGCAGGGAATTGATCTCATCCGGCGGATGCCTCAGGGTGAGCGCATGACGACACAGCCGCGCGGCCGTACGGCGGTGACGGCCGGCAACTTCGGCTCGCGGCTGCGCTGGTGGCGCGACCGCCGCGGGCTGTCGCAGCTCGGCCTCGCCGCCGACGCCGAGACGACGCAGCGCCACGTCAGCTTCCTGGAGTCGGGCCGTGCGGTGCCGAGCCGCGAGATGATCCAGCGCCTGGCCACCGCCCTGGACCTGCCGCTGCGCCAGCAGAACGCGCTGTTCCTGGCCGCCGGCTACGCGCCCGCCTGGCGCGAGAGCGAGCTGTCAGCGCCGGAGCTGGCGCGCGTGGACAGCGCCCTGGGCTACATGCTCGCGCAGCAGGAGCCCTACCCCGCGTTCGTCCTCGATCGCCGGTGGACGATCCTGCGCGGCAACGCCGGCGCGGCGCGGCTGGGCGAGTTCCTGACGGGGCCGATCCCGGCGGCGCCGGCCACGTCCGCCGAGCCGGCGAACCTCGCCGTGGCGCTGATGTCGCCGGACGGCCTGCGCCCCTTCATCGCGAACTGGGAGGAGGTCGCCCTCTACTTCCTGCGCGGCGTGCAGGCCGACGCGCTCGCCGACGGCACGCCGGAGACCGCCGCGCTGCTCACGCGTCTGCTCGCCGTGCCGGGCGCCCCCGCGCTCTCGCGGGTGCTGCCCCCCGACGAGACCCAGGCGCCCGTGCTGGCCATCCATTTCCGTCGCGGCGAGACGTCGCTGCGCCTCTTCACGACGCTGGCCACGCTGGGCACGCCCCACGACGTCACGCTGCAGGAGATCCGCATCGAGTGCTTCTTCCCCGTGGACGACGCGACCGCCCGCACGTTCCAGCAGTGGGCGGCCGCCGGGAGACCGTCATGACCCACGTGGCCTTCGCCGGAACCTTCTCGGCCAGCCTCGAGCCGCGCGTGCGCGCCCACCTCGGTGTGCCGTGCGAGGTCACCGTCGCCGACGAGGCCGCGATCGTGGCGCAGCTGTCCGACGTCGACGTCCTCGTCAGCATGGCCTTCACGCGGGAGATGGCCGCCGCCGCGCCGAAGCTGAAGCTCGTGCAGGTGCCCGGCGCCGGCCTCGATCGGGTCGACCGCGCCGCCCTGCCGGCGGGCGCGTGGCTGGCCAACGCCTACGGTCACGAGACCGGCATCGCCGAGTACGTGCTGGGCGCGATGCTCGCCCTCACGCGCGAGTTCGTCCGCCTCGACGCGGCGCTGCGAGCCGGCACGTGGCTGAGCCAGTGGGCGGTGGGGCCACCGCCGCCGCCGGTGTGGCCGGAGCTGGCGGGCAAGACGCTCGGGATCGTCGGCTACGGGCGCATCGGCCAGGGCGTGGCCCGGCGCGCCCGCGCCTTCGACATGGAGACCCTGGCCATCCGCCGCGACGTCAGCCGCTCGGCAGCGGACGACCTCGACCTCCTCGGCGGCCCCGAGATCCTCGACGAGGTGCTGCGCCGCTCCGACTACCTGGTGCTCACGCTGCCGTTGACCGACGCCACGCGGGGCCTCATCGGAGCGGCCCAGCTCGGCGCGATGAAGCCGACGGCGGTGCTGGTCAACGTCTCCCGCGCGGAGATCGTCGACGCGCCGGCGCTGTACCACGCGCTGGCCGAGCGGCGG
>JBGPZN010000376.1:0-3856 GCA_041493815.1 Methylomirabilia bacterium | reverse complement strand
GGCGCACGGCCGTCGTGGTCACCGCGCTGGCGGCCGGCCTCGGCCTCCTGCTGATGCTGCTCTATCGCAACGCGCCCGGCGTCGCCACCGGGACCGCCCGGGCGGCGCTGGGCGGCCGAGATCTACGATTGAGCATCAGCGCGGGGTTTGCCTGGGGCTGCTTCAACGCGAGCCTGGTCGCCATCATCGCGTTCGGGCCGGGGCTGCTGCTGGCGCGCGGCACACCGCTCGCCGACGCCGGCCGCGTGGTGAGCCTGGCGATCTGGGTCACGATGCTCTCGGTGCCGCTGGGCGGGCTGATCACGGACAAGCTCGGGCGCCCGACGCTGCTCATCGTGACGGGCAGCCTCGTCGCCGCCGGCACGGTGCTGCTCATCCCCGTCCTCGGCCACGCCGTGCTCGCCTTCTGCCTGGTCGGCCTCGCCATCGGCGCGCCGCCCGGAGGGCTGATGGCGCTGCTGCCGCGGGCGCTGCCACCCGAGCGCCTCGCCACCGGCTTCGGCGTCTTCTACACGGTCTTCTACGTGATGATGGCGGCCACGCAGCCGGCGGCCGGACTCGTGCGCGACGTGGTCGGTGACCCGGCGGCGCCCATCGTCTTCGCGGCGGCGGTGATGGCGACGACCGCGATCGGGCTCGCGATTTTTCGCCGGATCGAGCACGCGTGATATAACGGCCACGATGCTCAGAAAGGTCGCGTGGCTGTACGCGGCGGGGTTCGTCGGAGTCTTCCTCGTCACCCACGCGCCCGGCGCCACCGACGCCGAGGGGCGGCTGTTCGGCCTGTTCAGGATCGACCCGATCGACGACGTCGTGCACCTGCTCTCGGGGCTGGCCGGCGTCGTCGTGGCGGCGTGGGTGGTGCGCCTCATCCCGCTCTACCTCAAGCTGATCGGCATCCTCTACGGGCTCGACGCGATCGTGGGGCTCGCCTTCTCGCGCGGCTTCCTCGACGGCAGCCTCGTCACGCAGGGACCCGGCGGCCCGGACTTCGGCGTGACGAACATCCTGATCAACCTGCCCCACATCGTGCTCGCCGGCCTGGCGCTCGCGATCGGATTCTCGCGCATCGGCCGGTCCCCAGTCGCTCAGCCGGCCTGACGGGTGCGGCGGAGCGGACACGCCCGGCTCTCGCGCGCGCTCGCGGTGGTGGGCGTGCTCGCGGTGCTGGTGGTCGCCATGCCTGCCATCTTCATCGGCGTCCGCTGCATTCGGCCCGGCGCGACCCCGCCGGCGCGATCGCCGGAGGTCGAGCGGCTGGCGGCGAGCATCGGCGGCTACGTCCGCGGCGGCGCCGCGACCTATCTCACGGTCCCCGAGTGGTACATCGTCTACAGCACCGAGGAGTACGCGGCGTTCCTGCGCGACCACCCGCCCAGCCGGTTCCCGTACCTCGGCGCCAGCCGCCAGTACTGGGAGTACTACGGCGCGATGTGCGAGGCGACCCGCGGCGTGCATCCGGTCGACCTCGGCGTGCACCTCATGCTGGGCGTCATCGGCGTGAGCTTCACCGCCGAGAACACCGTGAAGGCGGTCTGGGAGAACACCGCGGGCCGGCTCACCGAGTGGCTGGGCTCGCATCGCACCGAGGAAGACGCGTTCGCGCAACGGACCGCCACCGAGTACGGCCGCTTCATGCACACCGTCCCCTGGTACGAATTCCCGTTCGCCGGCCGCCTGGCCGCGTTGTGGCGCGACACGGCGCTGTGGGGCCCGGCGCCGGCCCGGAAGTGGGAGCGCAAGCTCGCGCTCAGCGCCGAGTACGGCGTGAAGGCGGTGTACGGCTGGCTCATCCGCAAGGGGACGGGAGCCGTGTACGACGCCGAGGCCGAGCGCGTCTACGTGTGGATCGAGCAGGCACCGGCCACCGTGTTCGCCGACGGCCGCGTGCGCCGGGTCAGGGACGTCGCCCCCGGCTCCAGTGTCGTCACGCTGCCCCGCTACGAGGCGTTCACCGACGTCGTGCGCGCGCTCGCGCGCCAGGGCGTACGCTTCCGCGACGTCGCCGGCAACGACGTCATCGTGCTGAGCGCGATCGCCCGGCGGGGGACGTCGCCGGCGCCCGCCGCCGGCACCGTGCTCTTCAGCGCGCCGATCCTCACCGATCCCGCCGCGGCGCGACTCGTCGTGCGCACGCCGGTGGCCTCGCTGCACGCCGCACCGGCGGCCCTCGAGCGGGCCGGCGCACGACTCGAGCACGTCTACGACTACTGAGCCCCGCTGGCGACGGCTTCGCCGCCGGCTGACGCGGCCACTGGTGGTGGCCGGGCTCGTCGCGACGCTGCTCGTCGCCGCCGTCATCCGCAAGGCGGTCGAGTACGCGGCGGATCCGGCCGGCGACAAAGACTGTCCCCCGCTGGCCCCCGGCCACCCAGGCGACACCGCCACGCGATCGGCGGTCGCGCCAGCAGCCGCGCTGCCGTGGTCACAGCGCGGGGGCACGATCAACGACGCGAGCTGCCTGAACCGGACGCGGGTCCACGGCATCGTCCGCGTGCGTCAGGAGGACGACGTCCGGGCGGCCCTGCGCTTCGCCCGCGAGCACGGACTGCGCGTGTCGATCGCGGGGGTGCGCCACAGCATGGGCGGGCAGGCCTTCGCGCCGGACGCCGTCGTGCTCGACATGACCGGGTTTAACCGCATCGCGCTCGACGCCCAGGCGCGGACGCTGACGGTGCAGAGCGGCGCCACCTGGCACGACATCCAGAACGTCCTGCACCCGCGCTTCGCGGTGAAGGCGATGCAGTCCACCGACATCTTCACCGTGGGCGGCTCGATCGCCGTGAACGCCCACGGCATGGATCACACCGCCGGCTCGGTCGGGCGCACGCTGCGCGCGATGCGCGTCATGCTGGCCGACGGCACCGTCGTGGGGGCCAGCCGCACCGAGAACGCCGAGCTGTTCCGCGCCGTGCTCGGCGGCTACGGCCTGTTCGGCGTGATCCTCGACGCCGAGCTGGACGTGACCGACAACGTCGTCTACCGCTCGGAGCGGCGGGTCCTGGACTACCGCGCGTTCCCCGGGCTGTTCGCCCGCGAGATCCTGCCCGATGCCGCCATCGGCCTCATGTACGGCCATCTCTCGACCGCGCGCCGCTCGCTGCTGCAGGAGATGCTGCTGTACATCTACCGGCGGCCGGAGCGCGCCGAGGTCGAGATGCCACCGCTCGCGGAGGTGAGCGGCGTGAAGCTGCGCCGGCTCGTCTTCAACCTGGCCAAGCTCGGCGCGCTGCCGATGGAGGCGAAGTGGCTCGCCGAGAAGCACCTGGAGCCCCGGCTGGAGTCGTGCCTGGTCAGCCGCAACCAGGCCCAGACCGAGGGCGAGGCGTGCCTGGTGGTGCGCAACCAGCCCATGCACGACTCCGTGCCCTATCTGAAGAACGGCCTCGCCGGCGAGACGGACATCCTGCACGAGTACTTCGTCCCCCGCCAGGCGTTCGTCCCCTTCGTCGACGGTCTGCGCGACACGGTGCGCACCAGCGGGACCTCGCTGCTCAACGCCAGCGTGCGCGTCGTCCACGCCGACGACACGCTGCTGAGCTACGCGCCCACCGACATGTTCGCGATCGTGCTGTACATCAACCAGACCGCCGACGCGGCCGGCAATGCGCGGATGCGCCGGCTGACCGGGGATCTGATCGATCTCGCCGCCCGCCACGGCGGCACGTTCTTCCTGCCCTATCAACTGCACTACACGCCTGCGCAGCTCGTCCGCGCGTACCCGCGCATCGGCGACTTCTTCGCTGCCAAGCGCCGCTGGGATCCCGACGGGCGCTTCACCAGCACGTTCTACGAGCGATACGGGTTGATCTCAGCAGAACGCCGGCCGTAGACTCGCCACTCGTCACGGCGGAGG
>JBGPZN010000058.1:0-11437 GCA_041493815.1 Methylomirabilia bacterium | reverse complement strand
TCCTGCGCCCGCTGGTAAGTCTCGAGCGCCCGCTGGGCCAGCACACGCTCACCGGCCGGAGCCGGCGACGGCGCGCCGGCGACGGGCGCCGCCACCGGGGCCGTGGTGGGACCCACGCGTCCGACGAAGATCCGCGAGAGCGACTGCTCGAGCGTCGGCTCCATCGCGATCTGGTTGCCGTGGGCAACGATCACGCGACGCAGCTCGGGCAGCGCGCCCTGCTCGGACGCCGCCAGGTAGAGCGGTTGGACGTAGATCAGCGACTGGTCGAGCGGGATGGCCAGCAACGAGCCGCGGATGACGGTGGAGCCGCGCTGGTTCCACAGCGAGAGCTGCTGGGAGATGATCGGGTCCTGATCGATCCGCGCGTCGATCTGCCGGGGCCCGTACACCAGCTTCTGCTTGGGGAAGTTGTAGGCGATCAGCCGGCCGTAGTTCGGCAGGTCGGAGCGGGCGGCCAGCCAGCCGATCATGTTGTCGCGCCGGCTGGGATTGAACAGCGTGAGCAGGATGAACTCTTCCTTGGTCTCGCCGGGCAGCCGCATGATCGTGTAGTAAGGCTCCATCTCGCGGTCGCGGCCCTCGACCGTCCGCCGGGGCACTGCCCACATGTCCTCCCGGTTGTAGAACACCTGGGGGTCGAGCATGTGGTAGGTCGCGTACTTGCGGGCCTGAATGGCGAAGAAGTCTTCCGGGTAACGGATGTGGCGCTGCAGGTCGGCCGGCATCTGGGCCAGTGGCACCAGCAGTCCGGGGAAGCCGCGGTTGAAGGCCTGCACGAGCGGATCGCTGGCGTCGGCCAGATAGAAGGTCACGGTGCCGTGGTAGGCGTCGACCGTCACCTTGACCGAGTTGCGCATGTAGTTGCCGATCCCGCGCACGGGCTCGGAGTACGGATAGCGATCGGTGCTCGTGTAGCCGTCGAGCATCCACACCAGCCGCCCGTCGTCGGTGACGACCAGGTACGGATCGCGGTCGAAGCGGAAGAACGGCGCGATCTGCTGGATGCGCTCGGCCACCGTGCGGTACATCAGGATGCGACTCTCGGCCGTCAGGTCGTCGGAGAGGACGATCTTGGGCTCGCCGAAGCGGGCCGCGAAGGCCAGCCGCCGCAGCCACGACGTGATCGGGATGCCGCCGCGGCCCTGATAGCGCGAGTAGACGTTCTGGTCGCCGCGCGGGTAGTCCAGCTCCTGCGAGCGCGTGCGCAGCAGCACGTAGTCGTTGGCGATCTCGCCGTAGTAGATCTCGGGCCGGGTGATGTCCGGAAAGCCGTCGACCGACGCCGGCGGGATGTCCTTCACCAGGAACTCGGGCAGGCCCTCGGCGGTGATGCGGGTCACCGGCCCCACCACCACGCCGTAGCCGTGGGTGTAGGTCAGGTGCTCGTTGATCCAGTTGCGCCCGCCTTGCAGGTGCTGGTAGGAAAGCTCGCGCGGTGACAGCATGAGCTGGCGATACTCGCCCTTGACGCGGTAGCGGTCGTTGTCGACGTCGACGAACTTGTAATAGGTGCGGATCTCCTGCAGCTGGGCGAACGTTTTCAGCAGAGGCCGGTAGTCCCACAGCCGGATGTTCTTGATCGTCACCTCGTTGCGCGACAGCGCCTGGGCGTCGAGCATCTCGTCGGCCGGGAACTCCTTCTCGGCGATGCGGTCCAGGCCGAAGGCCTGGCGCGTCATCCGGATGTTGTGCTCGATGTACGGCCGCTCGAACACCAGCTCGTTGGGCTTCACCCGGTAGGTCTGGAGCAGCGCCGGGTAGACGCCGAGCCCGACGATCCACACGAGGATCAACAAGATCAGGCCGCCCCCGACGAGGCGGAGCCCGGGCCGGGCCATCTGCGCCACGCAGGCGAGGCTGGCCACCGCGGCCAGCACGGTCAGCGCGGACAGGGCCGGCAGGGTCGCATTGACGTCGGTGTACGAGGCGCCGAAGATGACGCCGCGGGACGAAAAGACGATCTCGTAGCGATCGAGCCAGAACCCCACGGCCTTGAGCGCGAGGAGCGCTCCGCCGAGCAGCAGCAGGTGGGTCCGGGCGCCGCCGGCCAGCCGGGGGCCCCGCGTCGTGAGCACGAGGCTGCGCTGCAGCACGTAGAGCACCAGCGTCAACACGATCGTGCCCGCCACCAGCGCCATCGCCCACCCGTGGACCAGCCGCCACAGCGGCAGCTGGAACACGTAGAAGCCGAGGTCGTGTCCCAGGGCGTCGAGGGGATCCTTGATGTTGAACGGCTGGGCGTTGACGTAGCCGAACACGATCTCCCAGTGGGTGCTGGCCCGTAGCCCCGACACGATGGCGATCACCGTCAGCACGATCGGCAGGAAGCGCCGGATGAGCGGCTCGATCACCACCCGCCCGGGCAGGCCGAGCTGGTCCTCCAGCTCCCACAGCACGTCGGGCGCGGCGGTGCGGGCGGCGACGGTCAGGTTGGCCCACAGGAAGATCAGGACGCCGACGGTGACGGCGGTGAAGAGCCCCCCACGCAGGGAGAGGATGGTCCAGAAGACGTTGGTGTAGCCGACCTCGCCGAACCACAGCCAGTCGGTGTAGAACGGCACGACCTGGGCGACGACGCCCAGGGCGACGACCACGGCGACCAGCAGGAGGATCGGCTGTGGTCGTCTCACGCAGCGGTTCCGCGCGGTGCGATAGCCGCGCTACACGCCGGCGTCGTTGCGGAGGTCTTTGACGCGGTCGGTCCGCTCCCAGGTGAAGTCAGGATCACGGCGGCCGAAGTGGCCGAAGGCGGCAGTCTTCCGGTAGATCGGACGCCGCAGGTCGAGGTACTCGATGATGGCGCGCGGGCGGAAGTCGAACTGCCGGCGCACGATCTCCTCGAGCCGGTGCTCGGGGATCGGGCCGGTGCCGTCGGTCTTGACCATGATGGAGACCGGCTCCGGCACGCCGATCGCGTACGCCACCTGGACCTGGGCGCGGTCGGCCAGGCCGGCCGCCACGATGTTCTTGGCGACGTGGCGGGCCATGTAGGCGCCCGAGCGGTCGACCTTCGTCGGATCCTTGCCCGAGAAGGCGCCGCCGCCGTGGGGGCAGGAGCCGCCATAGGTGTCCACGATGATCTTGCGGCCGGTCACGCCGGTGTCGCCCATCGGCCCGCCGGTGACGAAGCGGCCGGTCGGGTTGATGTGATAGACGACCTTGTCGGGATCGAGCAGGGCCGGCGGCACCACCGGCAGGATGACGTGCTGGATGATGTCGTTGCGGATCTGGTCCTGGCCGACGCTGTCGGCGTGCTGGGTCGAGACGACGATCGTCTCCACCGCCACCGGCTGGCCGTCGCGGTAGCGGACGCTCACCTGGCTCTTGCCGTCCGGACGCAGGTAGGGCAGCGTGCCGGCCCGCCGGACCTGGCTGAGCCGCTCGACGAGGTGGTGGCACAGCATGATCGGCAGCGGCATCAGATCCTCGGTCTCGCGGCACGCGTAGCCGAACATCAGCCCCTGGTCGCCCGCGCCCTCCTTGTCCACGCCCAGCGCGATGTCGGGGGACTGCTTGTCGATGGCGGTGATGACGCCGCAGGTGTGGCAGTCGAACCCGTGGTCCGAGCTCACGTAGCCGATGTCCTTCACGACCTCGCGCACGAGCGCGGGAACGTCGACATAGCAGTCGGTGGTGATCTCGCCGGCGACGACCACGAGGCCGGTGGTCAGCAGGGTCTCGCAGGCCACGCGTCCCTTCCGGTCCTGAGCGAGGATCGCGTCGAGGACGGCGTCGGAGATCTGATCGGCGATCTTGTCGGGGTGCCCCTCGGTCACCGACTCCGACGTGAACAGGTAGTCATCGCGCGCCATGCAGCCTCCCTCCCCCGATTGAAATCGGGTCACTGTAGCACGACGACTCGCGCGCTCTCAAGGTGAGGGCCGCGGTGGCTCGCGTGGGGGCGCACTCAGGCGCCGCTTCACCTCCGTCAGCATCGGCACCGGCCACGGATCGGTCTCGCGGAGCATCGCCGCGTAGTAGCTCACCCACTGGCCCAGGTAGACGAGCGAGAGCAGACGCGCGAACCGGCTGCGGCCGCGCGCCCACGCCTCGCTCACGCCGCCGGCGGTGGGGGTGAGCATCTCGCGAACCAGCGAGAAGCGGCGCGCGATCTCCGACGGCTCACCGTCCTCGCGCAGGAGCACCGCGTGCAGCCCGCGGGCCGCCGCGTCCCCCCAGACCTCGATCTCGTTGTGGTTCATCTCCGGCACCGCGCCGGCCACCGCCAGCAGCTTGGCGTTCTCTTCGAGGTCGGTCTTCCACCGGTACGCGACCGTGCCGGTCAGCGGCCCGCCGTAGACCACCGGCAGCCGCTGGCCGATCGCCAGGGCCAGGCGCTTGGCCTCGTTCTTGTCCGTGGGGGTGTCGGCGCCGAGGTCGACGGCCTGGGCGGTGATCACCTCCAGGGCGTCGTCGAGGTCGCCGTCGGACGCCACTGCCACCCCGGCGGCGGCCAGCGCGCTGAGCGCCGGGAAGACCAGCAGGCCGAGCGCCATGCGCGGCATGAGTCCCGCCGGCAGCGTGACACACGGCAGCCCGTGACGGGTCGCGAGAGCGCCGAGGGTGCCGCCCGACGTGATCGCGACCACGGGTAGGCGCCGGGCCAGCGCCACCTCGACCGCCGACACCACCTCGGCCGTCTCCCCCGAATACGACGAGGCGATGACGAGCGCCTCGCGGCCGGCGGCGGCCGGCAACCCGTACCCTCGATGGACGAGGATCGGCACCTCCAGCGTCTCGGCCGCGCAGGTGGCGAGCAGGTCGGCGCCAGCCGCCGAGCCGCCCATGCCGACCATGACGACGAGGCGGGGCCGGGCCAGCGCGATCGGCGGAGTCGCGAACAGCCCGCGCGCCTGGCGGCACTGCCGCGGGAACTCGGCGAGCACGCGGCGGGTGTCGTGCTGATCGACACGGGCCAGGGCCTGGACGTCGTCGAGCATCATCGCGGCATCACCGTCAGCGTCATCTCCAGCTCGTGGCCGTCGCCGCCGAGTCGCCAGACCAGCAGCAGGGCCAGGCCCTGGTAGATTCGCTCGAAGCCCGCCTCGGACACCGACACCGTCTCGACCGGGCCCCAGGCCAGCTCGGCCGCCGGGCTCCAGCTCAAGCGCGCGGCGAGACCGAGCCACTCGTCGACCAGCGTGACTTCGCTGGCGCCGGCCAGGCGCCCGGCGCTGCCGAGCGACGGCCGGTCGGGCAGGGTGAGGTAGCGGCCGGGAGCGTCCCCCGCGGTGAGCGCGAGGTTCCACTGCACCGCCCAGCGGCGACCGTCGAGGGTGCCGCCCGACCCGGTGAGGCGGTAGCGCGCGGTCATCGCGGCGGCCTCGACGCTCACCCGCTTGTCGACACTGAGCGGCACGGGCGCCTCGGCACGATGGCCCATCGCCACCTCGACCGTCCCCTCGCGACGTTCGACGGCGTGCGCGAACACCGCGTCTCCCAGCGCCAGGCGGCTCGTCGACCACGGCTCCACCGCGTCCAGCTCGCCGTCGGCGTCGAACAGGCCATCGAGCAGCGACGCGCGCCGGAACCGGTCGTAGGCGAGCAGCCGCTGCAACCCGGGCTCCTTCGCCGCCGGCGGGTCATGGATCGAGCGCATGGCGCCGGCGGGGCTGCCGGCCAACCGCGTGTGGTAGGCCTCCGCCCGCCGGCCGAGCACGTCGGCGAGGTCGTGCGCGCGGGCCAGCGCGCCGATCTCCGTGAGCGTGCCGCCGCGCGAGGGGTTGAGAGTGACGGCCAGCGCCGGCGTGCGCAGCAGGATCTCCTCGCGGCCATCGCCGTTGACGTCACCAACCGTCACCGCGACCGGCTCGGTTCCGTCCATCACCCGTGTCTCGGCCTCGAGCAGGGCGCTCTTGACCGCCCGGCGCAGGTGCGGCAGATAGCAGCCGCCGAACACGCCGTGCCAGTAGGCATCGTTGGCCTGGCCGCGCCACAGCGCCTCGCGCGCCTCGACGACCCGCTGGTCGTCGGGGCGCTCGCGGCGGGCGCGCTCGACGGCGGTCGACACGCGCAGCATCTTCCAGTAGAACTCGGCGACCTCCGGGTACTTCACCAGGAAGTTGCGCCAGAATCCGCCGCGCAGCAGGGCGGCCAGCCGGGCCCCGCCGTCGAGCCCACCGAGGTCGCGCTTGGCCGCCTCCAGCACGCGGCCGGCGTCGGCCGGCAGCGCCCACTCGCCCATCTCGTAGTAGGATGCCGTCGGCAGGTAGACGCGGCCGACCGGCGGGAACGCGTCGACCACCTCGGCGAACGTCGACATGCGCAGCCACGGCGTGTCCAGCACACGATCGAAGAATCGGTCGAGCCAGCCCTCCTCGTAGACGTGCCGGTACGTCCCCGGCCAGGCGCCGAACTTCTCGCCGTCATCGACGACGGTCACGGCGGGATGGTGCCCGCGTCGCTCGCCCAGACACTCGATCGACTTCTCCACCTCGGCGAACGGGATGAGGTGACGCAGCCGCTCGTTGATCGGGAACACGCCGAGCGTGGCGCCCTGATCCTCCGTGACGTAGTAGCCGCCCAGGTCGTCGGGCTCGAGGCCGGCGAGCGCGAAGTGGCGATCGTCGACCAGCACGTACTCGATGCCGGCGTCGTGGAGCGCGCGCGCCAGGTGTGGCTCCCACACACGCTCGGCCAGCCACATGCCGCGGGGGCGCACGCCGAAGTGCGTGGCCAGGAACTCGCTGAGGCGACCGATCTGGCCGCGCTTGTCGGCGTCGGGCAGGATGGCCAGGATCGGCTCGTAGAAGCCGCCGGTCAGGAGCTCCACGCGGCCGGAGGCCACCACCTCACCGAGCACATCGAAGGTCGCAGCTTCGTGATCGCGCAGCCACTCGAGCAGGCTGCCCGTGCAGTGCACGGTCATCCGGACCTCGGGCCGGGCGCGCAGGCGTTCGAAGAACGGCCGGTAGGCGCGCGCCGTCGTCTCCCGGAGGACGCTCTCGAAGTTGCCGATCGGCTGGTGGTCGTGGACGCCGAAGCAGAAGGCCAGCGAGTCGCCGCTCAATGCCTACTCACGATCCATGTCCCGGTGAATCACGTTCACCGCCAAGCCGAGGCCGTCCAGGAAGCCCTTCAGCTCCTCGACCAGCGCCACCGACCGGTGGCGTCCACCCGTGCACCCGATCGCGACCGTGAGGTAGGCCTTGCCCTCTCGCTGGTAGGCCGGCAGCACGAAGCCGAGGAAATCCTGAAGGCGTCGCAGCAGCTCCCGGCTCTCCTCGTGCTTGAGGATGAACTCCCTCACCCGCGCGTCCCGGCCGTCGAGGGGACGCAGTCCCTCCACAAAGTGCGGGTTGGCGAGGAAGCGGACGTCGAAGACGAGGTCGGCGTCGAAGGGGACGCCGTGCTTGAACCCGAAGGATACCAGCGAGATGGTCAACCCGGTGCGGCGGCCCGGCGCGACGTACGCCTCGATCAGGAGATCCTTGAGCTGGTGCACCGTGAGCGCGGAGGTGTCGACGATGCGGTCGGCCACCTCGCGCATGGTCGAGAGCGCCTTGCGCTCGGCGCGGATGCCGTCCACCACGTTGCCGTCGAGCGCCAGCGGATGGCGGCGGCGCGTCTCCCGGTAGCGCCGGACCAGCGCCTCCTCGCTCGCCTCCAGGAACAGCACCTCCACGGCGTGGCCCCGCCCGCGCAGCTCGCCCAGCGTGTCGAGCAGGTGGGTGAGGTACTCGCCCTCGCGCACGTCGACGCCGAGGGCCACGCGCGTGATCGTGTGGTTGGAGCGGGCGACGAGGTCGGCGAAGGTCGGGATCAGGGTGGTCGGCAGGTTGTCGACGCAGAAGAAGCCCATGTCCTCGAAGCACTTGATCGCGTAGCTCTTGCCGGCCCCGCTCAATCCCGTGATGACGACGAACGTGATGGAGTCGGCCATGCTCAGGCCACCTCGCCGGCGGGCCGCCGCAGCGCGACGCGCGTACGCCGTCGCCCCGCCAGCCGCCGCCGGTCCTTGTCCCGGCGCACCTGATGCGCGAGGCTGGCCACCGCCTCGTCCACGGCAGCGGTGAGATCACCGGCGGTGGCCGTGCTGGAGAACGCGCAGCGCTTGCCCGCCAGCGTGAGCCGCGCCGTCCGGCGGAACTTCTCGGCGGTGAAGGTGGCGCGAGCCTCGATCAGGGTGGGGAGCAGCGGGGCCAGCTTGGCCAGCTTGCCGGTGACGACGTCCTTGAAGCCCTTCGTCAGCACCACTCCGCGGCCGCTGATAATCAGCTGCATGGCCGTCTCCTATAGATGGGGGCCCCGAGAAGGCCCCCAAGCCCCCCATTCGTTCGCAGCGCCCCGGCGAAGCCGGGGCGCTGCTCTGGAACGCGCGAGCAGGCCCGCAACATGGCGCCCAAACCCCCTAACGCCTCGGCCCGCTCCGGCGCAGCCGTCGCGCTCCTCGGTATCCGTCACCGCCGCTTCGGCGCCAGGCGTCGCTGGTGAGACGGGAGGATTCCCAGCTCCTCGCGGTACTTCGCCACGGTGCGGCGCGCGATGGTCAGGCCGCGGCCCTTGAGGATCTGGGCGACCTCCTGGTCCGAGAGCGGCTTGGCGGCGTCCTCGCTGGCCAGCAGGTCCTGGATCATCTTCTTGACCGACACCGACGACACCATCTCGCCGTCGCCGGACGCGATGCCGCTGTGGAAGAAGAACTTGAGCTCGAACAATCCCTGGGGCGTCTCGACGTACTTGTTCGTGGTCACGCGGCTGATCGTCGACTCGTGCATGCCGATGTCCTCGCCCACGTCGCGCAGCGAGAGCGGACGCAGGCACGGCAGGCCCTTGTCGAGGAAGTCGCGCTGGAACTTGACGATGGATTGCGTCACCTTCCGCAGCGTCCGCTGGCGCTGGTCGACCGACTTGATGAGCCACACCGCCGAGCGCAGCTTCTGCTCCACGTAGGCGCGCGCGTCGTCACCGGAGCCGCGCAGCAGCGAGCGGTACAGGGAGTTCACCCGCAGCCGCGGGATGCCCTCCTCGTTGAGGACCACCACGTACTCGCCGCCCATCTTGTGCACGACGACGTCCGGCACGATGTAGCGCGAGTCGGTGCCGCCGAAGCGGCGGCCGGGCTTGGGCTCCAGCCCCATGATCTCCTCGACCGACTCCATCACGCGGTCGAGCGGCAGCTTCAGCGCGCGGGCGATGTCGGGATACCGCCGCCGGCTCAGCTCGTCGAAGTGCTCCTCGACGATCTCCACCGACACCGGGTCCGGGTTGGGATCGGTCCGGAGCTGGATGAGCAGGCACTCCGGGATGGAGCGGGCGGCCACCCCGGTTGGGTCGAACGCCTGGATCAGCACCAGCACCTTCTCGACCTGGTCGACGGTGGTCTGGCACTTGTCGGCGATCTCGCTCAGCTCGGCTCGCAGATACCCGTCCTCGTCGAGGTTACCGATGATCTGATTGCCGATGCGGAGCATGAGCGGGTCTTCGAAGGTGAAGCGCATCTGCTCGTCGAGGTAGTCGGTGAGCGAGCTGACCGAGCGCACGATGTTCTCGAAGGGCAGCTCCTCGCGATCCTCCTGGGCGACCAGGGAGCGCTCCTCGTGATCGTCGAACATCACCGCGTTGAGGTCGAACGGCAGGTCGTCGGTCTGCCGCTCCGAGGTCGTCGACGACTCGACCGGCGCCGGCTCGACCGGCGTCGGCGCCGGCGCGTCGGGCGTGGCGGCGGCGGCGGCCTGCTCCGGGCTGTCGGTCTCGGGGGCCACCTCCTCCAGCAGCGGATTCTCGAGCAGCTCCTTCTGCACGACCTCCTGCAGCTCCAGCGTGGAGAGCTGGAGCAGCTGGATGGCCTGTTGCAGCAGCGGCGTCATGACGACCCGCTGGCTCTGCCGAAGTGAGAGGCGCGCTTCCATGGCCATGGCTACATATCGTCCCCGTGCCCTGCTAGAGGGCGAATTTCTCCCCGAGATAGATCTCCCGGGCGATCGGATTGTTGGCGATTTCGCTGGCGGTGCCCGCGACGAGGATCTTGCCCTCGTAGAGGATGTAGGCGCGATCCGTGATGGCCAGCGTCTCCCGCACGTTGTGATCGGTGATGAGAATGCCGATACCCCGGTCGCGCAGCCGCGCGATGATCTCCTGGATGTCCGCGATGGCGATGGGATCGATACCGGTGAAGGGCTCGTCGAGGAGCAGGTACTGCGGCGACGTGACGAGCGCGCGCGTGATCTCCAGCCGCCGCCGCTCGCCGCCCGACAGCGTGTAGGCCGGGTACGGAGCCAGCGCCGTCAGGTCGAGCTCGGCGAGGAGGTCGCGCGCCCGCTGCCGCCGCTCGTTGGCGGTCACGTCGAGCGTCTCCAGGATCGCCATGATATTTTCCTCGACCGTCAGTTTCCGGAAGACCGACGACTCCTGTGGAAGATATCCCACGCCCATGCGGCAGCGCCGGTACATGGGGAGCGCGGTGATCTCCTGTCCCTCCAGAAAGATACGTCCGCCTTCCGTCGGCAGCAAGCCAACCATCATGTAGAACGAGGTGGTCTTGCCGGCGCCGTTGGGCCCCAGCAATCCGACCACCTCACCGCGGTGGATGTCGAGGGACACATTGTCCACCACCTTGCGGTGCTTGAACCACTTCTGCAGGCCCTGGGCGACCAGCCCTTCCATACCGTCAGTTGGCGCACTGCGCCGGCGGCTTCTTGGCCACCGCGGTCGCGTCCTTGACGCCGTCCTTCTTGTCGTCGCGCGGGTAGAAGATCGCCTTCACCCGCTCCTGCCCGCCGCCCTGCACGACCGAGCGGTCCTGCGAGAGGTAGATGACGACGCTCTCGCCGCTGACGACGTTGTCCTCCTGCCACACCCGCGCGTTGCCGGTCAACACGACGCGCTGGTCGAGCTCGAAGTACTCGGCCCGGCGGGCGGTGCCGGTCCGGCAGTCGCGCGTGATGATGCGCACGTTGCCGGTCGACACGGTCCGCAAGATGCGGTCGCCCTTCTCGTCCAGGTAGACCTCCATCCGGTCAGCGTACTGCACCGAGCTGTTCTGCCGCGCCACCACGTTGCCGGTGAAGATGACCAGGCTCTCCTTGCCGAACCGCTCCATCTTGTCCGAGTCCACCGTGACCGGCTGGTTGCGGTCGTCCCTGGCCCGTGGCGTCGCCTTGTCGACCGGCCCCGGCGCCTCGGGGCCCACCGCGCCCGGCGCGCGCGGCTGCGGCTGGGTCGCCCCCACCGCGGCCGCCACCAGCCCCACGGCCACCGGCGTCGTGTCCTCGCGCGGATAGAAGATCGCCTTCACCCTTTCCTGACCGCCGCCCTGCACCACCGAGCGGTCCTCAGCGAGATAGATGACGATGCTCTCGCCGCTGACGACGTTGTCCGCGTCCCACACCCGAGCGTTGCCGCTCAGCACCACGCGCTGGTCGACCTCGTGATACTCGGCCCGATGGGCGCTGCCGGTCCGGCAGTCGCGCGTGAGGATGCGCACGTTGCCGGT
>JBGPZN010000326.1:0-4324 GCA_041493815.1 Methylomirabilia bacterium | reverse complement strand
GACGCCTTCCTGGTCGCCGCGGACTACGCGCTGCGCGCCCGTGACCTCGTCGTCGAGCGTGGCGGCGGCCCCAGCGTCACCAACATCGGCGTCGCCCACGTCCATCCGGGCGTGAGCAACATCGTGCCCGGACGCGCCGAGCTCGTGCACGAGCTGCGCAGCCCCGACGGCGACACGCTGGAGCACCTGGCCGCAGCGTGCGAGGCGCTGGCCCGGGAGATCGGCCAGCGCCGGTCCATCGGCGTGGAGATCCAGCGGACGTCGGCGACGACGGCGGTGGCGTGCTCACCGCGGGTGCAAGCCGCGGTCGCGGCCGCGTGCAGGCAGCTCGGGCTCGCCTGCACCACGCTGTACTCGGCCGCCGGCCACGACGCCCAGAACCTCGCGCTGATCACCGACTCCGGCATGCTGTTCATTCCCTCGCGCGGCGGCAAGAGCCATCGCGTCGACGAGACGAGCGACGCCGACGCCATCGAGCGCGGCGCCAACGTCCTCCTGCGCACGCTCCTGGATCTCGCCGCGTAACGGACCCGTTGCAGCGCTTGCGGACGCTGCGCCCGCGCGCTACCGTCATCTCGTGAACCCTCGACCGAGTACGCGAGGGTCGGCCTGCGCGCCTGCCGCCCTGGTCCTCGCGACGGCCGCGCTGGTCGGGGGCTGCGCGTTCGACGGGCCCATGTCGACCCTGGTGGCCCGCTCGGATCTCAACCGCTCGATCCTCTCCATCTACTCGATCATCACGTGGGTCTGCGCCATCATCGCCGTCGTCGTGTTCACGGCGCTCGGGCTGATCCTGCTGCGCTTCCGCGAGAAGCCGGGCGCCGCCGGACTGCCGCGGCAGATCCGCGGCCACACCGCGCTCGAGCTGGCGTGGACGATCGCGCCGGCGCTGATCCTGCTCGTCATCGCGATCCCCACCATCCAGGTGATCTTCCGCACGCAGGGGACGGCGGCGCCGCGCCACGCGCTCGAGGTGACCGTGCGCGGCTGGCAGTGGTGGTGGGAGTTCCGCTATGCCTCGCTGGACGTCGTCACCGCCAACGAGCTGCACCTGCCGGTCGGACGCCCCGTGGTGTTCGCGCTGGAGGGGCCCGACGTGATCCACAGCTTCTGGATCCCGCAGCTCGGCGGCAAGCGCGACGTCGTGCCCGGCCGTCTCAACCGGATCACCCTGACCCCCGAGCGGGCCGGCGAGTACTGGGGGCAGTGCGCGGAGTTCTGCGGCGTCTCGCACGCCAACATGGGGCTGCGGGTGATCGTCGAGGAGGCGCCGGCGTTCGAGCGGTGGGTGGCCGCGCAGAAGGCGCCGGCGGCGGAGCCGAGCGGCCCCGCCGCCGAGGGCAAGGCCGTCTACGCGCGCAGCGCGTGCGTCGGTTGCCACACGCTGCGCGGCGTGTCGGCGGGGACGCTCGGCCCCGACCTCACCCACTTCGGCGGCCGCGCGCTCTTCGGCGCCGGGCTGTGGCCCACCACCGTCGACAACGTGGTGGCGTGGCTGAAGGACCCGCCCCGCCTCAAGCCGGGCAGCAAGATGCCGAACCTGCGCCTGACCGACGCCGAGGCCAAGGCGCTGGCCGTCTACCTCACGAGCCTGAAGTGACGACGGCAGCGAACGCCCCCGGTGTAGCAGGAGCGGAGCCGGCAACCCTCTATAGCAGCCCACCCACGACCCGAACCGTCCTCGCGGCACTCGCTACAACAATACGGTCGTGGCTAGGCACCGTCGATCACAAGCGCATCGGCATCCTGTACGGGGTCAGCGCGTTCGCGTTCTTCCTGATCGGCGGGATCGAGGCGCTGATCATCCGGCTGCAGCTCGCGGGGCCGAACGGCACCGTCGTGAGCGCCGAGACGTTCAACGCGCTCTTCACGATGCACGGCACCACGATGGTGTTCCTGGCGATCATGCCGTTCAGCGCGGCCTTCTTCAATTACATGATCCCGCTGATGATCGGCGCCCGCGACGTGGCCTTCCCCCGCCTCAACGCGCTCTCGTTCTGGATCTTCCTGTTCGGCGGCCTCTTCCTCAACGCCAGCTTCCTGGTCGGCGCCCCGCCCGACGGCGGCTGGTTCGGCTACACCAGCCTCACGCTGCGCCAGTACTCGCCGGGCATGGGCATCGACTTCTGGGTGCTCGGCCTGCAAGTCCTGGGCGTCTCGTCGATCATGGCCGGCGTGAACTTCATCGTCACCATCCTCAACATGCGGGCGCCCGGCCTGACGCTCATGCGGATGCCGGTGTTCGTGTGGATGACGCTCACCGTGCAGTTCCTCGTCGTGCTGGCCTTCCCGCCGATCACGGTCGGCCTGATCTTCCTGACCTTCGACCGGTTCTTCGGCACCCACTTCTACGACGTGGCGGCCGGCGGCGACCTGCACCTGTGGCAGCACCTGTTCTGGATCTTCGGCCACCCCGAGGTCTACATCCTGATCCTGCCGGCGTTCGGGATCGTCTCCGAGGTGCTGCCCACCTTCGCGCGCAAGCCCCTGTTCGGCGCGCCGGTGGTGATCTACTCCGGCGTGCTGATCGGCTTCTTCGGCTTCGGGGTGTGGAGCCACCACATGTTCGCGGCCGGCATGGGCCCGGTCGCCGACGCGGCGTTCGCCATCGCGACGATGCTCATCGCGATTCCGACCGGCGTGAAGATCTTCAACTGGCTGGCCACGCTGTGGGGCGGCCGCCTGCGCCCGACGGTCGCCCTGCACTACGCGATCGGCCTCATCGCGCTCTTCACCCTGGGCGGGCTGAGCGGCATCATGCACTCCTCGCCGCCGGTCGACCTGCAGCAGACCGACACCTACTTCGTGGTGGCGCACTTCCACTACGTGCTGATCGGCGGCAGCCTGTTCGGCCTGCTGGCCGGCGCCTACTACTGGTGGCCCAAGATCACCGGCCGCCTGCTCGACGAGCGGTGGGGCCGCTGGCAGTTCTGGCTGATGTTCGCCGGATTCAACCTCACGTTCTTCCCCCAGCACTACCTGGGCGCCGTCGGCATGCCGCGCCGGATCTACACGTACGGGCGGGGCACCGGCTGGGCGTTCTGGAACCTCGTCTCCACCATCGGGGCGTTCGGGATCGCGCTGTCGATCCTGATCTTCGCGGTCCTCGCGCTGCGCTCGCTGCGCCACGGCGCGGTGGCGGCGGCCGACCCCTGGGACGGACGCACGCTGGAGTGGCGGACGTCGTCGCCGCCGCCGGTGCACAACTTCGACATCATCCCGCCGGTGTACGGGCGCGACACCTTCTGGCGCGAGAAGCACGGCGACAGCCGCGGCCGCAAGCCGACGCCCCTGCCGGCCGTCCCCGATCTGCACGGCATTCACGTGCCGGCGCCCTCGTTCTGGCCGATCGTGACGGCGGCGGGCATCGCGATCGCCGCCGCCGGGGCCCTGATCCACCTCGGGGTCGTCGTCGCCGGCGCCGCCGTCCTCGTGGCCGGCGCCTGGGGCTTCGCGCTCGAGCATCATCGCAATCCGGCCCACGCGCACCAGACCGGCGACCTCGGCGTGGACCACCGCAAGCTGGCGATGTGGGTGTTCATCGGCTCCGAGTGCCTGCTGTTCGGCACGCTGATCGCCACCTACCTCGCCTACAAGGACCGCAGCGTGATCGGTCCGCACCCGCACGAGGTGCTGAACATCCCGCTCACGACGCTGTCGACCTTCGATCTGCTGATGTCCTCGCTGCTGATGGTCCTGGCGCTGGCGGCCGTGCAGCGCGGCGATCGCCGCCAGGCGCGGCTGTGGCTGTTCGGCACGGCCTTCTTCGGGCTGATCTTCCTCGGCTTCCAGGCCTGGGAGTTCACCGAGTTCGTGCACGAGGGCCTCACGCTGCAGCAGAACCTGTTCGGCTCGACCTTCTTCGTGCTGACCGGCTTCCACGGCGGCCACGTCACGCTCGGGGTGGCGCTGCTGCTCACGCTGTGGATCCTCGATCTGCGCGGCACGCTCGGCGTGGGGGACACGACCAAGGTCGAGATCGTCGGGCTCTACTGGCACTTCGTGGACGTCGTCTGGATCGTCATCTTCACGGTGGTCTACCTGATCCCATGAGCCACGAGCACGCCTCCGTCCGCACCTACGTGCGGGTGGCGCTCATCCTCACCCTGGTGACCGCGCTCGAGGTGGGCGTGATCTACATCCGCTTGCTGACGCCGATCGTCGTGCCGCTGCTGCTGGCGATGTCGGCGGCGAAGTTCGCGCTGGTGGTGATGTTCTTCATGCACCTGCGCTACGACCCGCGCCCGCTGGCGGCCGTGTTCGTGGGCCCCCTGCTCCTGGCCACGGGCCTGGCGGTGGCGCTCATGACGCTGACCGGCGCCTT
>JBGPZN010000208.1:0-6234 GCA_041493815.1 Methylomirabilia bacterium | reverse complement strand
GTCGCCCGCATCACGTCACGCGTGATGTCCAGGCAGAGCGTTCAGGTGGCGGCGTGGCTGGTCCAGGTCGTGCGGTCGCCCGACTCGGCCTTGATGTAACAGGAGCGGTTCGAGGTGTGGCCGAGTCCCGCGCACCCGCAGGTACAGGGCATCCACGTCAGCATGTCGCCGCGCTCGCGCGCAAAACGATAGAGCGCGGCCGTCTCCCCGGGGCCCGCGAAGACCGGCAGCGCGCCGCCGCTGCGCGTCTGGACCCGATCGCCGATCGCGTCGACGCTCACCGGGTCGTCGGCGGACCAAGCCCACCACACCGTGCCACCGAGCAGGGTGGTCAGTACCACGGCGATGATCGTGAACGCTCGCGCCAGGCTGTACTCGCGGCCGCCCAGGTGGAGGGCGGCGCGGCCGCTGCGCTCGTCGTAGTCGGCCAGCGCCAGCAGCTGGTAGGCGGCGGCGCGGCTCAGACGCGCCTCGAACGCGCCGTCCTTCACCGCGCAGTACGGGACGTCGGCCGCTCCGACGCGCAGCGTCGCCGGATCGACGTCCTGCTCGGCGCCGTCGTTGAGCCACGCGTGCAGCGCGTCGCCCCGCCGCTCGATGCGCGTGACGACGAACGGGGTGTCGGCCACCTCGACGGGGATGCGCACGCGGGTCTGGATGAAGTACCCGCCGGTGTCGCGGCGCAGGGTGCCGCGCAGGTTGGCGAGCACGCCCGCGTGCGTGATCTGCACGTCGCCGTCGTGCCACTCGCCCTCGACGTCGATGCGCAGGGCCGGCAGCGTCCAGCCGGAGGGCAGCGAGTCGGCCATCAGAACACCACGCTGGCGAAGCTCACGACGCCGTCGGGATCGGGCCACTGGCCGTAGCGTCGCAGCGTGCCGGGGGCGCCCCCCAGCGCCCGCAGCAGCGTGTAGATCGGCGACAGCCCGCAGACGCGCCGCCGATCGTCGTCACGACGCGCCGCCTCGAAAAACGCCTCGGCGTCGCCCGCCTCCACGGCCGCCAGCATCTCGCGGTCCTCGCGGTCGATCACCGCCAGCTCCGCCGGCGTGATCGGAAGCGGATCGCCAAAGCGCGGTCCCATGTGCGCGAGATCGGCGCCCGCGATGAAGGCCACGCGCCGGCCGGAGGCGGCGATGGTCTCGCCGAGCGCCTCGAGGAATCTGGGGACACGGGGGTCGTCCTGCGGCCGCCGCCCTCGCGCCAGCGCCTCGTGCACGAAGCTCGTCAGCACGGGGACAATCGAGATCTCGCGGCGGCCGGCGTAGAGATACTGCAGGAACACCGCCTGGAACTCGATCGAGTGCTCGTTGCGATGCGCCAGCTCCGAGCCGAAGCAATCCTGTCCCGCGTGGCGCGCCAGCGCCTCCACGAAGTCCCGATCGGTACGCGCCGGGCCCAGGGGCGTGTCGAAGTCCTTGCGGGTGAGCGCGAAGGGGTGGGCCATGCCGGCGTGGCAGGTGCCGAAGATCACGAACAGGTCGGCCTCGCCGCGCTCGGCGAGCTCGCGATACGCCCAGGCGTAGGCGGGGCCGCCGCGGTGAAAGTCGATGTGGGGCGCCACCAGGCCGCGCAGGCCGCCGCCGCGGAAGGGCTCGACGGGACCCGGCCCGGCCGGTCGGGCGAAGAAGCCGTCCATCGCCTGCCGCAGGCGCTCGGGGTCGTCGGCGTACGCGCCGCCGGCGTGCCGGGCCGGCCGGAGTGCCGCGTCCAGGAACGCGCGGTCGGTGGCCTCGCGCCGCGCGACGAACGCGGGGTTGTCGAGGAAGCCCCGCTCGTCGAGCGCGGCCATCAGCTTCTCGATGTGCTCGCGCGTCACCAGCTCGCCGTGCTCGCGCAAGATCTCGGCCTGGATGTCGGTGATCGCGTGCGCGCCGTCGAAGAGGGCCACGATGTCCAGGAGACCCACCGGCAGCATGACGACGGAGGAGGTGTAGCCGGCCGGATCGCGCAGGGCCAGGTAGCGCTCGCCGTCCTGCTCGACGGGGAACGCCTCGACCGCGCGCAGGCGTGGCGCGGGGTCGCTCACGGCTTGAGGAAATTCAACGCCGACGCCACGTAGATCCTGGCCGCGTCGACCAGTTCCGCCACCTCCACGTACTCATCGACCTGGTGGGGGATGAGGCGATGGCCGGGCCCGCACGTCACGATCGGGATGCCGAGGGTCATCCTCAAGATGGTCCCGTCGGTCGAGCCGGGCACGCCACCGAAGCGTGGCGGCTTGCCGGTGGCCTGCCGCACGCCCCGCCCCATGGCGCGCACCAGTGGCTCGCTCCGCTCCACGCGTGTCGCCATCCGGTAGCCGTTGACCGGCTGCCACTCGACCGTCGCCCCGGGGCAGGCCTCCATCGCGCGCTGGCAGGCGACGTCGATCTCCTTGGCCACCGCGTCGGCGTCGGGTCCGGGCGTGAGCCGGATGTCGAGCGTGGCCTGCGCCGTGGACGGGATGACGTTGGACTGCGGCACCCCCTGCACCGGCGCCTGGGCCATCGTGGGTGTGACCGTCGGCGGGCGCAGATGGGGACTGCGGCGACACAGCCGCCGCAGCCGCCGCTCGAGCGCCGGCGCCTCGCGCAGCAGGGCGCCGAGCGCGGTGATCGGATTGATCCCCGCCTCGGGCATGGCACCGTGGGCCATTCGGCCGCGCACCGTCACCCGGGCCCACACGACGCCGCGCTGCTCGAGGCACAGCTCGTTCTGCTCGGGCTCGCAGATGATCGCCGCCGACAGCTCGCGGCCGAGCGCCGTGGTGCACAGGTGGCGCGCGCCGAGCATGTCGCCCTCCTCGTCCACCAGCGCGCCGACGACCAGGCGACCACCCAGCCGGGCGCCGCTGCGCTTGATGGCGGCGGCGGCGACCATCGCGGCGGCCAGGCCGCTCTTCATGTCGGCGCTGCCGCGCCCGTAGATGCGCCCGTCGACGAGATCGCCACCGAACGGCGGATGACTCCACTCACGGGCGTCGCCCTCGGTCACCACGTCGGTATGCCCCTCGAGCAAGAGCGTGGGCCCCGCGCCGGACGCGCCGATCGAGGCGAGCACGTTGGGCCGCCCGGGCGCTACCTCGTGGACCTCGACGTCGAAGCCCTCGGCGCGGAGCCAGCGCTCGACGTGGGCGGCGACCGCGGCCTCGGTGGCGGTGGGATCGCCGGGCCGTACGACGCTCGGGATGCGGACGAGATCGCGCGTGAGCGCGATCAGCTCGTCGGTGTCGATGCGGGAGAGAGCGTCGGCGACACGCACGGTCGCGGCCCGGCGGTGCCCGGACCTACTGCTGGGGAAAGGACAGGATCACCGAGTCGAGGCGAATGACGCGGAACTCCTCGAGGGCGACGTAGAAGTAGTGACCCTCGACCTCCTCGGGGCTCTCCTCGAACGCGACGATCGTCGCGGGATCCGGCATCTCGCGGAACGCGTTGGCTCCCTCGTCGAAGCCATCGCCGCGCGCCACCACCTCGCCATAGCGGATCGGCGAGCCCTTGGGGCAGTTCACGCGTACGTCGGCGGGCGCCTCGGCCATCATCCGCACGAGAAGGTTGATGCCGTACACCTTGATCGGAATCGTGCTCATGACCCTCCTCGAACGACAGCGAGTGTCGTCATGATACCACGCGGCCTCAGGGGTCCGTCTCCGGCGGGGCGTCCGGCATCGAGAGCTGCTCGGTCAGCTCCGGTGCGGCGAGCGGCCGCGGAACGTGCTCGACGCCCTTGAGCCGCCGAATCTCGTCGCCCTCCCCGGCTCCCAGGTCCCGGAACTCGCGGGCCTTGGGCAAGACCCGCGCTTCCAGGGACCCGACCGCGTCGTTGTAGGCGCGCACGGATTGGCCGAGCGTCACCCCGACCCGGTCGACGTGACCGGCCAGGGTTCGCAGGCGCTCGTAGAGGTCGCGGCCGAGGTCGCGGATCTCGACCGCGCTCGACGCCAGCCGCTGCTGCTTCCAGCCGTAAGCGATCGCGTGCAAGAGGGTGATGAGGGTCGTGGGGGTCGCCAGCACCACGCGCTGGCTCATGGCGTCCTCGATCAGCGCGGGATCCTGCTCGACCGCGGCGGCCACGAACGACTCCCCCGGCACGAACATCACGACGAGGTCGAGCGAGGTCGCGAACTGCGACCAGTACGCCTTGCCGCCGAGCGTGTTCATGTGCTGGCGCATCTGGGCGGCGTGACGCATCAGCGCGGAATTCCGGTCCTCCGGCCGCGTGGTGTCCATCGCGTCGAGATAGGCGGCCAGCGGCACCTTGGCGTCGACGACGACGTCGCGGTCCCCCGGCAGATGGACCACCATGTCGGGGCGCATCGCGCCCCCGCTGGTCCTGAGCGTGACCTGCTCGTCGAAGTCGCAGTGCGCGGCGAGGCCGGCCAGCTCCACCACCCGGCGCAGGGTGAGCTCGCCCCAGCGCCCCCGCGCCTGCGATCCCCGCAGGGCGGTGACCAGGTTCAGGGTCTCCCGGCGAAGGTCGTCGCTCGTCGTGCGTAGCGTGTGCAGCTGCTGCTCGAGCGTCGCATAGGCGCCCTCACGCTTGGTCTCGAGCTGCTGCGCCTGGCTCTCGACCCGCAGCAAGGCATCCTTGAGCGGGTTCACCAGGGCATCGATCGCCTGCTCGCGGCCCCGGAGGCGCTCGTCGGCCAGCGTGAGGAAGCTCGTCTGCGTGTCCCGCAGCGTGTCGGCACTGAGGGCCTTGAACGTCTCGGTGAGCTGGCTCCGCGCCTGCTCCAGCAGCCCGCGCTGCTCCTCCACGGAGCGCCGCTCCGACTCCAGCCGCGTCTCGGCCTGGGTGCGCGCGGCCTGCTCGGCGCGCAGGGCATCGCGCAGATCGCCGGCGTCCAGCTCCCGCTGCGTCAGCTGCTTGTTCAGCACGTCGGCGCGCGTCTCCATCGCGATCAGCCGATGCTGCAGGGCCTCGCGCTCGCCGCGCCGGGCGGCCTCCCCCCGCATGCCCGCCAGCGCCCACCCGAGCGCGCCGCCCACCAGCAGGCCGGCCGCCGGCAGAAGCCACTCAAGCACGCGTCGCCCTCCGGCCGCGCCAATGGCGGCAGACGGCGCGCAGGCCGCACGGCGCGCACACCACGGCGTCGCGCCGATCGCGACAGTCGCCCGACATGCGCTTGTGGCAGAGCGCGAAGTCGTACTTGACCGGATCGGTCGGATCGACGAGGGCCAGGCGCGCGGTGATCTCTTCCGCCATCTTCCAGTTCCGCGAGCGGCGGCGGGTGAGACCGATCGCCCGGCTCATGTTCTCGATGTGGGTGTCGACGGGCATCAGCAGCCGCGCCGGCGAGATCGACGTCCACAGGCCGAGGTCGGGCGGCTCACGACGCACCATCCAGCGCAGAAACAGGTTCAGGCGCTTGCACGGGCCGCCGACCGAGGGCAGCGGGAACAGATGGCGGTAGCCACGCGAGAGGCGGCCGCGCGGGAAGACGTCACGGACGTCCGCCTCGAGAAACGCACGGGCGAAGCGCTCGAGCGCGGGGCCGATGGGGCCGGTCGGCTCGACGTCGCCGGCCGCGAAGCATTTCTCGAGCGTGCCGTGGCGGGCGAGCAGGTCGCGCGCCGCCACGCAGAAGGCCACCAGGTCACGCGGGCGGTTGAAGCGATAGAGGAACGCCGCGAACGCTCCGGCGTCGCGGCGAGCGTCGAACTCGCGCACGAACGCCGCCGGCGAGGGCGCCATCACCCCCAGCACGCCCTCCAGGGCGCGGCTGAACAGGTCGACGCGGCCGTAGGCCAGACAGGCGGTGAGGAGCGCGACCACCTCGCGGTCGTCAGGAGCGGAATAGCGGAGCGGAAACTCGATCGCGTCGCGCGCGACCCGCGCGCCGTAGTCGAACTCGCGGTAGAGCCGCTCGAGGGGCTCGCGGAGTGCGCCGGCTGACGTCATTCGGTCGCCTGCGCGGCATGGTACCATGCGACTCGTCACCCGATGAGTCGAATCCCCTCGCGCACGCAGCCGCTCGCCGTCGGCGTCGTGGGTCTCGGCGCCATCGGTCGCCGCGTGTGCCAGGCGCTCGACGCCGGTCTGCCGGGTCTGCGCCTGGCCGGTGCGACCGCGCGCACGCGGGAGAAGGCCGAGGCGTTTCTCAAGTCGCTTGGCGCTCCGGCGCCGTTTCTCGCGCTCGATGAGCTGATCACGGTGTGCGACGTGGTCGTGGAAGCCTCGACCCAGGCCCACCTGCAGGAGATCGCGCCGAAGGCGCTGGGCGCCGGCCGCGATCTCGTCGTGCTGTCGTGC
>JBGPZN010000115.1:0-8812 GCA_041493815.1 Methylomirabilia bacterium | reverse complement strand
GTGCTGGGCGCGCCACGTCTCGTCGGTCATCTCGTTGCGCTCTTTGAGGTCGCCGCCGGCGCAGAACGCGCGCTCGCCGGCGCCGGTGAACACGACCGCCCGGGCGTCGGCGTCGGCGGCCAGCGCGGTGAAGCACGCGAGCAGGTCCTGGCCCATCGCGGTGTTCATGGCGTTGTGCTGGTCCGGACGGTCGAGCGTGACGGTGACCACGTGGCGATCGTCCGAGCGGGTGACGAGGAGGTGGCGATACACGGGAATTATTGTAGCGAGGGCCGCTTACACGGGTAATGGCGTGGGTGGGCTGTCTTAGAAGGTTGCCGGCTCATTGCACGAGGCCCTGGGTCTTCAGGTTGCGGACGTCGTCCAACGTGTAGCCGAGCCAGGTGAGGACGTCGGCGCTGTGTTCGCCGAGACGCGGGGGGACGCGGCGGACGCCGGGGCGGCGACCGTTCCACTCGATCGGCAGCGCGACCGAGCGGTAATCTGGCAGGCGAGGGTGGGTTGCGCCCACCAGCATGCCGCTGGCCTCGGTCTGCGGCTCCTTCAGCACCTGGTCCAGCGTGAGGATGGGCGCGCTCGGCACGCCGGCCGCGCGCAGCCGCTCGAGCAGATCGACGGTCTTGAACGTCCGGGTGCGCGCGGACACGGCGTCGACGAGCGCGGCGCGCTCGCGAACACGCGACGGGTTGTCGGCGAAGCGCGGATCGCGCGCCAGCTCCGGCGCCTCCAGCGCGCGGGCCAGCCGCGTGAAGAGCGCGTCGGAGGCGGCACCGATCATCGCGTAGCCGTCGGCGGTGGCGAACGCCTGGTAGGGGGCGATCATCGCGGTGCCCGAGCCCTGGGGCTGGGGGATCTCGCCGCTGCCGAGATAGCCCATGGCCTGATACGAGACCCACATCAGCGCCGTGTCGAACAGCGCGGTCGTCACCTCGACGGCGCGGCCGGTGGCCTCGCGCTGGCGCAGCGCGGCCATGATGCCGAGTGCGGCCCACATGCCGGTGCCCATGTCCACGATCGACGTGCCGACGCGCGCCGGTTCCTGCCCCGGATGGCCGTTCACCGACATCAGCCCGGCGTACGCCTGCATCAGCGGGTCGTAGCCCGGCAGCGACGCCATCGGGCCGCGGGGACCGTAGGCCGTGATCGAGCAATACACGAGACGTGGGTTGAGGGCGCTGGCCGAGGGAAAGTCCAGCCCCAGCTCGGCGATGGCGCCCGCGCGCAGGCTCTGCACGAACACGTCGGCGCGGGCGACCAGACGACGGAGGACCTCGAGGCCGCCCTCGCGCTTGAGATCGAGGGCGAGGCTGCGCTTGTTGCGGTTGAACGCCATGAATGTGGCGCTCTCCTCGCCCCAGAACGGCGGCGCCCACGCGCGCGCGTCGTCGCCCCGGCCGGGCCGCTCGACCTTGATCACCTCGGCGCCCATGTCGCCGAGGATCTGCGTGCAGAACGGGCCGGCGACGTTCTGGGTGAGGTCGACGACGACGAGCCCGTCGAATGGCAACGCCACGGGCTGGAGTCTACCACCGGGGCTCGGGAGCGGCCTTGACGGGGTGGCGCTGATCGGTGAGTCTGCTCGCGACATGGCCACCCCCGCCCTCGCGCTCGATCGCGGCCTGCTGCCACGGCTCGCCCGGGCGATGACGGCCTCCCTGGGGCTCGGCGACGTCCTGGCCGCGGCCAGCCGTACCGCGGCCGAGCTGGTGCCGGACAGCTTCGTCCTCGTGTGGATCCTGCACGGCGACCGTCTCGTCCTCCGGGGCGCCGCCGGCGTGCTGGAGGGCATGCACTCCGGCCTGCGGACCGATCTTGCCTCCGGCGAGGGCCTGGCGGGCCACGTCGCCCGCGGGCGGCAGCCGCTGCTGATCGACAACGTCGCGCACGACCCCCGCGCGAGCCAGCGCGACTTCCTGCTGGCCGAGCGCGTGCACTGGTTCGTCGGCATCCCGCTCTCCGCCCGCTACGCCCTGGAGGGCGTGCTGGGGGTGTTCGTCCGCGGAGCGGAGCCGCCGCCGCCGGAGGTGCTGGACGCGCTGGGCGCGCTGGCCGCCCAGGCGGCGCTCGCCGTCGAGAGCGCGCGGCTCGACGCGCACAGCGAGCGCCGCCGGCGCGAAGCCGAGGCGCTGGCCGCGGTGAGCCAGGCCCTGGCCCACTCGCTCGATCCGCGCGAGGTCTCCCAGCTCATCGCCGACAGCGTCACCGCGCTGCTGGGCGCCGGCGGCGCCGCGGTCTACCGGCTGGAGCGCCACAGCGGCGCGCTGATCTCGCTGGCGTTCTCCGGCTGGGCCGAGAAGGACTTGTCGCTGGTGATCCCCCGGGGCGTGGGCCTGGCCGGCAAGGCCGCGCTCGAGCGGCGGCTGCAGACGACGCGGGACGCGCTCAACGACCCCAGGCTCGTCTTCACGGCGGACGTGCGCGCGCACGTGCAGCGCTTCGACTTGCGCTCGGCCATGGCGGTCCCGCTGCTGGTGAACGGCGAGGCCATCGGCGCCCTCGGCGTCGGGGCGGGTGCCGGCATGGTGTTCGACGACGACGCGCGACGCCTGCTGGAGGCGTTCGCCGACCAGGCGGCCGTCGCCCTCAACAACGCGCGGCTGTTCGCCGCCGAGCGCAGCGCGCGGGCCGACGCCGAGGCGGCCGAGCACCGCTTCCGCGGGCTGGTGGAGAGCATCGACGCCGTCTTCACCGAGTTCGACGTGGCGACGCGTCGGGTGCTGTTCGTGAGCCGCCAGGCCGAGACGCTGCTCGGCCATCCGCTGGAGGCGTGGACGGCGAATCCGGCCTTCTGGCTCGAGCACCTGCATCCCGAGGACCGCGCGCGCGTGATGGACTTCTCGCGGGCCGAGGTCGGCGCCGGCCGCAACCACGTCCAGGAGTACCGCATGCTGGCCGCCGACGGCCGCGTCGTGTGGGTGCGCGACAGCGCCAGCCTCGTGCGCGAGGGTGCCCAGCCGCCCCGCCTGCGCTGCCTGTACGTGGATATCACCGAGCGCCAGGGGACCGAGGCGCTGCTGGCGAGCGAGAAGCTCGTGCTGGAGATGATCGCGGCCGGCGAGTCGCTGGCGCGCGTGCTCGAAGCGGCGTGCCGGGTGGTCGAGACCCAGGGCGAAGGCATGCAGTCCTCGGTGCTGCTGATCGAGGGCGACCGGCTGCGGCACGGGGCGGCACCGAGCTTGCCGCGCGAGTGCGCGGAGGCGGTCGACGGCCTGCGGATCGGTCCCGAGGGCGGCACCGCCGGGCTGGTCGCGATGTGTCGCCAGCCCGTCATCGTGGACGACATGGCGGACGACCCGCGCGCGCCGAGGGAGCGCGCGCTCGCGTTGCGCCATGGGCTGCGGGCGTGCTGGGCGGTCCCCGTCCTCGACGCCGCCGGCACGGTGCTCGCCGTCCTCGTCACCTATAGCCGGAGGCCGGGCCGCCCCGGTGAGGACGACCGGCGGCTGATCGAGCGCGCCGCCCGGCTGGCCGGCATCGCGATCGAGCGCGTGCGGGCCGAGGAGGCACTGCGGATGAGCGAGCACCGCTACCGCACCCTCGTGACGAATATCCCCGACGTGACCTGGCTGGTCGACCGCGACGGCCACCCCCTGTTCGTCAGCCCCAACGTCGAGACCGTCGGCGGCTACACCGCCGACGAGCTCTGTCGGGCGGGCTCCGCCGGCTGGTTCGGCCGCATCCACCCCGACGACCAGGCGATGGTGCGCAGGCACTTCGAGCAGCTCTTCGAGGCCGGGGCGGGGAGCTTCGACGTCGAGTACCGGCTCCGGCATCGCGACGGCCGCTGGCTGTGGGTGCACGACCGCGCGGTGGCGACGTACGAGGGGCTCGGCACGACCTACGTGTACGGCCTGTACTCGAACATCACCGACCGCAAGCAGGCCGAGGAGATTCGCGCGCTGCTGCTGAACCAGGTGATCACCGTGCAGGAGGAGGAGCGCCGCCGCATCGCGCGCGAGCTGCACGACGAGACCGCCCAGTCGCTGGCCTCGCTGCTGCTTGGCCTCAGCGCGCTGCAGGAGGCCCGCACGACCAAGGCCGCGCGGGCCCAGGCCCGCGACCTCCACCAGGTCGCCACCCGCGCGCTGGCCGAGGTGCGGCGGCTGGCCTGGGGCCTGCGGCCGAGCGTGCTCGACGACCTCGGCCTGGCGACGGCGATCGAGCGCTACACCGAGGAGTTCAGCCGCACGCGCGGGATCGCCGTCACGCTGGAGACGGCCGGGCTCGATCGCGGCCGCATGTCGGCGGCGGTGGAGACGACGCTCTATCGCATCGCCCAGGAGGCGCTCTCGAACGTGGCCCGCCACGCCGACGCCCGTCGCGTGCGGGTGCAGCTGCAGCGCCACGACGCTACCGTGACGCTGGTGGTCGAGGACGACGGCCACGGCTTCGATCCCGCCCGGCCGGCGGCGCCGCCGACCGCCGCCCGCGGCCTCGGCATCCACTCCATGCGCGAGCGTGCCGCCGTGCACAAGGGCGCGCTGACGATCGACTCGGCGCCGGCGCGCGGCACCCGCGTCGCCGTCGAGATTCCGCTGGCGCCGGAGCCCGCGTGAAGAAGATCCGCCTGCTGCTCGCCGACGACCACGCCATCCTGCGCGCGGGGCTGAAGATGCTGCTCGACGCGCAGCCCGACATGCTCGTGGTGGCCGAGGCCTCCGACGGCGAAGAGGCCGTGCGGCGGGCGCTGGCCACGCGGCCCGACGTGGCCGTGATCGACCTGACGATGCCGGGGCTCAGCGGCGTGGAGACGCTGCACCGCCTGCGCCGCGAGCTGCCGAGCACGCGCCTGCTGGTGCTCACGATGCACGACGATCCGGGCTATGCCCGGGTGACGCAGGCCGCCGGCGCCGCCGGCCACGTCATCAAGGACTCCGAGAGCGGCGAGCTACTGGCCGCGATCCGCGCCGTGCATCGCGGCCGCACTTTCGTGGTCGGGACCGCCGCCCGGGCCGCGCTCGCGGGCGAGTCCCTCGGTCCCGCACCGGCGCTGAGCCCGCGCGAGCGCCAGGTGCTGGAGCTGCTCGCCCGCGGCCACACGAACCGGGAGATCGCCGGCCGCCTCTTCCTCAGCGTCAAGACGGTGGAGACCCACCGCGCCCGCCTCAGCGACAAGCTCGGGTTGCATCGGCGGGCGGACCTCGTCCGCCTGGCCCTCGAGCTCGGCCTGCTCGGCCGCTGACAAACCCGCAGCCTGCTAGGAGGCGAGTAGCTCGCGCATGAAGGTGCGGGCGGCGGGCGTGCTCCAGTCGCGGCGGCCGACGGCGCGTCCCACGAGCCGCCCGGCCCGGTCGACGAGGTAGACCGTCGGCGGACCCCACACGCCGTACACGCGTCCGGTGACGTCGCCGCTCTCGTCGAGCAGCACCGGCGCCGTGTAGCCGCGCTCCTTCACGACCTGGCGCACGCGGTCGGGCGACTCCCGGAAGTCGATGAGCAGGACCTCGAGCCCCTGGCCGCGGAACTCACGATGGAGCGCGTTGACGGAAGGCAACTCCTCCCGGCAGTCCGGTCACCAGGTGGCCCAGTAGAATAGCAGCACGACCTTGCCGCGTAGATCGGCCAGGCGCACCTGGCGCCCCTCGAGGTCCGGCAATGCGAACGCTGGTGCCGGCTTCGGCTGCTCGTAGCGGTGGATGTCGAGCGAGGCAAAATCCGGCGCTGCCGCCGCCGCCATCGGCAGCAGCAGCGCCAGGACGAGCAGGGCGGCGGGCCGCCGGCTCACGAGACGCCGGAATCCTTCAGCGCCTTGAGCACCTCGTCGGGGTTGAGCAGGTCGAGCGGGTTGGTCTGGATCTTCTGGTAGCGCACCACACCCTGCCGGTCGATCACGAAGTAGGCGCGCTTGGCGTACCGGAAGATCGGACTCTGCTCGTTGGTCTCCATCGCGCCCCAGCCGGGCAGCATCGTGCGGCGGAAGTCGGAGAGCAGGAGGTGCTTGGTGCCTTGCTGCTTGGTGAACGCCTCGAGGGTGGCGGCGTGATCGGCACTGACGCCCACGACCTGGGCGCCGGCGGCTTCGAACTGCGGCAGGGCCGCGTCGAAGTCGCGAATCTCCTTCATTCAGGTTCCGGTGAACGCCTGGATGAAGGTGTAAATGACGACGGGGCCCTTGGCTGTCAGCTCGCTGAGCTTGACCGGCTTGTTGCCGGGACCCACCAGCGTGAACTCCGGCGCCTTGTCGCCGACCACGAGGGCGGGCGCCGATCCGGCGAGCAACCCGATGGTCACGGCCACGACCAGGGCGATGACGGCCAGACGTGCAGTGCGCATGCGAGACTCCTCCGCAGACTACGAGTTGGGGTCGCTGCCAGGGACCTGACGCCGGGGCAACCCGCGGCCCGGGCCCGAGGTTCCCAGATAGCTTACGCCCGGCCGGTCAACTCCTTGCGCACCAGGGCGGCGCCGGCGGCCAGGCCCCGCAGCTTCTGGTTGCACATGTATCGCGGCGACCAGCCGAAGCCGCAGTCGGGGTTGAGGGTGAGCTTGTCGGCCGGGCACACCTGCATGACACGCCGGATGCGGCCCGCCACGCTCTCGGCCGTCTCCTCCTGGAAGCCCTTGACGTCCACGACGCCGGCGCCCAGCTCGCGCCCGCTGCCGTACTTCTGCCACAGGTCGACCTCGCTCAGCTCGCGGCTGGCGAACTCCAGCACGAACTGATCGGCCCGGGCGGCCAGCGCGCCCGGGAAGTACGGCGCATAGGTGCGCGGAAACCGCGAGCGCCCGAAGCGATTGCCGAAGCAGATGTGGAAGCCCAGGCGGGCCTTCACCCCGTCGGTCGCCAGATTGAACAGCCGGGCCATCTCCTCGCCCGAAACATTGCCGCGGGCGGGCTCGTCGAGCTGGATCCAGTCCGCGCCCGCCGCCACCAGGGCCTTGAGCTCGGCGTTGATGACCTCGGCGAATCGCTCGGCCACGTCGACGACGCCCTTGTAGATCGTGCCCGGATGGATCCGCGACCCGAACGTCAGCGGCCCCGCGCAGGTGGCCTTGGTCGCCCGCGTCGTGTGGGATTTCAGGTATTCGAACTCCTTCACGATGCCGAGCCCGCCGGGCGGTGTCTCGATGCGGCCCACCGCCTCGTAGCGCGTCTGCTGGTCGTAGCCCCACGGCCCCACCTTGCGCTTGACCGGCAACGGCTGGATGCCCTTGATGATCGCGTAGTAGGAGTCGACGTAGCCGTCCAGGCGCCGGACCTCGCCGTCGGTGATGACGTCGATCCCGGCCCGCTCCATGTCGCGGATGGCGGCGTCGGCGGCGTCGTCGAACATCTCGTCGAGGTCGGCGGGCCCGGCCTCGCCGGCCTCGTGCGCCTTCACCAGCGTGAACCACCAGCTCGGCTTGCCGTGGGAGCCGACGACCGACGTCGGCAGGATAGGCAGGCTGCTCATGACGCTTTCCCTCCGATGACCCGCAGGACCGCCGCGTCGCGTCGCGCGTCGTCGAGCGTACCGGCGAAGATGACCTCGCCGCGCTCGATGACGTACAACCGGCGCGTCCAGGCCGGCACGTGGTGAATGTTCGACTCCGCGATCATGAGGCTCATGCCGAGCCGCGTGATCGCGGCCAGCGACTCGGCGAGCGCCGGGATTATCGCCGGCGACAGCCCCTCGAACGGCTCGTCCAGCAGCAGCAGCTCGGGATCGAGGGCCAGCGCCCGGGCAATCGAGAGCATCTTACGCTCGCCCCCCGAGATCTCCGTACCGCCGCGGGCGGCGTAGCCCTTCAGGCGCGGGAAGATCTCGTAGGCGAGCGCGATCCGCTCGGCCGCCGGCCGTCCCCGCGGTTGTGTCCAGGTCGCGATCTCGATGTTCTCGGCGACCGTGAGATCGGCGAAGATCCCGCTGTCCTCGGGCGAGAAGCCCAGCCCGCGGGCGGCGACGGCGTGGGTCGGCAGCCCGGCGATCGCCTCGCCCTTGAACGTGATGGCGCCGGCGGCCGGCCGCCGATAGCCCATGATCGTGCGCAGCGTCGTGGTCTTGCCGCTGCCGTTTCGGCCGACGACGCACACCGTCTCGCCGGGGCCAACCTCGAGGGAGACGCCGCGAAGGATCTCGCTGCTCTCGATGGCCACGTGCAGGTCGCGGACCTGCAATAGTTGTAGCGGGGTCGGCGAGCCCGGCTCGGGGCGTGGGTGGCCTGTTCTGGGAGGTTGCCGGCTCCGTTGTCCCGTCATTTCGGTCGGGCGCCTCATTCCGGTCGGGCCTGGTAGCTGCGGCCGACGACGGTGTCGATCAATCGTTCGTCGGCGCGGACGGCGGCGGGCGTGGCGTCGGCGAGGACGCGGCCCTGGTGCAGGGCCACGATGCGGTCGGAGTAGCCGAAGACGATGTCCATGTCGTGCTCGACCTGGATGATCGCCTGGATGCCCAGTCGGGCGGCCGCCCCGACCAGCGTCTCCATGATCGCGTGCTTGTCGCTCGTGCTCACGCCGCTGGTGGGCTCGTCCATCAGGATCACCTCGGGGCGCAGCGCGAACGCGCTCGCCACGTCGAGGAGCTTCTTGTCGCCCTGGGGCAGCGTGCGGGCCGGCCGCGCGAGCTTGTCGGCCAGGCCGAACAGCGCCGCGGTCTCGGCCACCTCGTCCCACGTCGCGCGGTCGCCGGCCAGGGCGGCGAACAGCCGGGCGCCGTGCCGGCGCCGCGAGACGATCGGGACCGCCAGCGTTTCACCCACCGTCAGCGCCGGGAACACGCTCACGAGCTGGAACGAGCGGGCCATGCCGAGCCGGGCCAGCCGGACGGGGCCGAGGCCGGCGACGTCCACGCCCTTGAATCGCACGCTGCCGCCGGTGGGCGCCAGCAGCCCG
>JBGPZN010000038.1:0-13585 GCA_041493815.1 Methylomirabilia bacterium | reverse complement strand
CGCCTCCAGGTCGTCGGGGCCGAGGCCGAGGCTCTCGCCGATCTCCTGGATGGGCCGCAGCTTCACCGCCCGAGCGATCTCGAGGTCGCGGGCGCCCACGTCACACCTTCCCGGCGGCGTTCATGATCATGTCCTTCCTAGTGTCCTTTCACGCGCACCGCCAGGGCCAGGTCGGCCAGCGCGGCGTCCACCGCGGCCGCTTCGTCGGGCGCGAGGGCGGCGCCGCCGAAGCGCACGCGCTCGTAGGCGCCGGTGAGCTGCGCCAGCGGCGGCGCCCACGGCGCGGCCGGGGCCCGCCGGGCGAACTCGCGCGCGGTCTCCCCCGCCCCCGGGGCCAGGCCGCGCCGCGCGAGCACGCGCAGGGCGCGCGCGTAGAACCCCGGCATCGCGGCGCCGGCCGCGACGCTCCGGCGCCGCTGCCAGCCGACGACCACGACCAGCACGACGACGAGGGCCGCGCCCGCGGCCGCGAGCCGGAAGCCCGGGCGCCAGTCGGCGGGCCGCAACGCGGTCGCGCCCAGCGTCCACGTCGCCTGTCGCACGACGTCGACCACCGCCAGCTGGTCGTGCAGACTGAAGCTGACGACGTAGCGGTACCACGACACCCGCATCGAGTCGAGCCACAATACCGCCGGCGTCGCCGGCGCGGAGGCCTCGGCGCCCGCGCGCGGCGAGGGATCGAGCGTGACCCAGCCGGCGCCGTCGACGAAGACCTCCACCCAGGAGTGGGCGTCGCGCAGCCGAACCATGAAGTAGCGCCCGTAGGGGTTCCACTCGCCGCGCTGAAAGCCGTTGACCACGCGGGCGGGAATCTGCAGCGAGCGCAGCATGACGGCCAGCGCCGCCGCGAAGTACTCGCAGTTGCCGGCGCGCCGCACGAACAGGAAGTCCTCCAGCGGGTCGTCGGTGGTCGGCCGCTCCAGCACCCGCGTGTAGGCGAGCTCGCCGTTCAGCCATGCGGTCAGGCGCAGCGCGGCGTCGTAGGGGTCCACGCTCCCGGCCGTCACCTCGCGGGCCAGCGCGTGGATCCGCGGCGACACCCTCGGCAGCTGCGTGTAGCGCGCCTGCCAGCGCGGCTCGTGCGGCTGCCGGGCATCCGCGATGTCCGCGCGGCGTGGATCGCCGATCTCCGGCTCCGAGTCCACCGTGTACTGCAGCCGGGCCGTCGCCTGCGGCACCGCGACGTTGCCGAGGTCGTCGACCGTGACGAAGTCGGAGCGGGTGTGCAACCGCAGCAGCCGGGGCGCACCGAAGATCATCTGGCTCTCGATCGGCTCCAGGCGGATCTCCTGGGTCAGGACCGGCCCGCCGTAGAACTGGTGCACCGGGAACGGCACCGGCAGCTCGCGGCGAAGCGTCAGCTTGAGCGTCGAGCGGCTCACCGTCCACGTGCGGCCGTCGAAGTGGTCGAAGGCGACGCCGCGCCAGCGCAGGGACGGCAGGGTCTCCGGCGCCCCGCCGCCGTTGAAGCTCGTGAGGTGCACGCGCATGACGACGGTGGCGTCGGCCTCGATCTCGCCGAAGGCGCCGAGCTGCACGCGCTCGGTGAAGCCCGCCACCATGCGCGAGGTCTGCGCGCGCAGCGGCAGCGCGGCCTGGCCGATGCGCGGGATGACGAGGAAGAGCAGCGCGGTGACGACGACCGTGGCCGCCGAGGAGGCCAGCGCCAGGTGAACCAGGTCACGCCCGATCCGGCTCGTCGGCCCCGCGACGATGTCCGCCTCGTTCATCAGGTGCCGCAGCATCAACAGCCAGGTGCCGACGACGAGGAAGGTGATGAAGAGGCCGAGGAAGACCAGGCTGGTCGTGACGGGCGAGGCCGCCACCAGCATGAAGAAGGACAGGAAGGTGACGTCGCGGGCGTCGCGCAGCGCCCGTAGCGTGTAGAGCTTCACCAGCAGCAGGAAGATCAGCAGGTGGGTGAAGACGTCGAGCATGCCGCCGGCCCCCGTGACGATCTCCACGACGAGCGCCGCGCCGGCCACCCCCATGAGCACGGCCCCCAGCCACGGGAGCGGCTCCAGCCGGTGACGCAGCGACTCCTGCCACCACGAGCCCGCCACCAGGGCGGCGACCACGACGAGGCCCGGCAGGTCGAGCAGGCCGCCGAGGAAGAGCGCGGCGATGCCATCCGCCACCAGCAGGTAGATGGCGGCCGTGAGCGCGCGGGAGGACAGCGGGCTCATCCCAGCGCGACCTCGATCTCGCTGGCGCCCGCGGACCGCCCGCCCGGCGGCGCGGCGGCGGTCGCCGGATCGTACAGCGCCAGCGCGGTCAGGAGCCGCCGCCGGTGCCCGCGGCCGTGGCCGGGCGGGACGTACACGCCGGGCCCGGCCAGCTCGACGGCGGCGCCGGCGTCGAGCAGGTGGACGGCCAGCGAGGCGGCCTCGGACATCGCCGCCTCCAGCCGGGCGGCGGTACGGGTGCCGTCACCCACGAGGACGATCCGCGTGTTCGACGCCGTCTCGGCTTCCAGCTCGCGAACGATGAGCGCGGCGGCCTTGGCGCTGCTGCGCCAGTGGATGAGCCGGTAGTCGTCACCTTCACGGTATTCGCGCAGGCTGTAGAGGTCGTGACCCCGCCCGCGGCGATGCAGCGCTCGCGCGCCGCCGGCGGCCACCCGGCGCCGCCAGGCGGAGTCGAGCGGGCGCACCGCCGGAAACACGACGACCTCGTCGTCGACCTCGACGCGCCCGGCCTTGAGGAACAATCCGAACGGGAACAGCGTCAGCAGTCGCATGCCGGGCAGCCGCTGCAGACCGCGAGCGGTGAACGTGGCCTCCCACGTCAGCAGGCGCTCGTCGCCGGCGCCGAGCCGGGCGATGTAGAGACGGTGATGGCTGGCCTCCAGCGCCACCGAGTACGAGGGCAGCCATCGCTTGCGGTTCAGCACGCGCGCGCCGAGCCGGACCGGGCGCGCCGCATAGATCTCCTCCGGGAGCGCCGCGCGCAGGTGTAGCAGCCGGATCGACTGCTCGGAAAGGATGCCGGAGACGACGATGAGGGCCAGCAGCAGGGAGGCCAGCAGGTAGAGCAGGTTGTTGCCGGTGTTCACCGCCGCGAAGCCGAGCCCCACCGCCGCCCCCAGGCACCACCAGCCGTCGCGCGTGGGCCGGATGGTGCGGCGCGGCTTCAGCCATTGGAGCGGGCGCCGCCAGCCCGGCTCGCGCGGGCTCGGTTCCTTCACCGGGGGACGGGCGTGGCGGCGGCGATCGCGCCGATGATGGCGTCGCCGTCGATCTCACCGCCGGGCGCGGCGCGCACCATCACGCGGTGGGCGAGCGCCGGCACCGCCAGCGCCTTGAGGTCGTCGGGCACGAGGTACTCGCGGCCGTCGGCCAGCGCGCGGGCGCGGGCCGCCCGCAGCAGCGCGAGCGAGCCGCGCGGGCTCACGCCCAGCCGCAGCAGCGGCGAGTCGCGGGTGGCGGCGACCAGCGCCATCAGGTAGTCGAGCACCGAGTCCTCGACGCGGACCTGATCCACCTGAAGCTGCAGCTCGAGCACCTCGGCGGTGGTGAGCACGGGCTCCAGCGCGTCCGCCCCCGCGCCGTCGCCGCGCAGGATCGCCTTCTCGTCGGCGGCACCCGGATAGCCGATGCGGATGCGGAGCAGGAAGCGGTCGAGCTGCGACTCCGGCAGGGCGTGGGTGCCCTCGTACTCCAGCGGGTTCTGCGTGGCCAGCACCATGAACGGCTTGGGCAACGGGTACGTCGAGTGATCCAGCGACACCTGCGCCTCGTTCATGGCCTCGAGCAAGCTGGACTGCGTCTTGGGGGTCGTCCGGTTGATCTCGTCGGCCAGCACGATGTTGGTGAAGAGTGGGCCCGGCTTGAACACGAAGTCGCCGCGGTCGGCCTGGTACACGGTCACGCCCAGGATGTCGGAGGGCAGCATGTCGGAGGTGAACTGGATGCGCTGGAAACCGCCGCCGATGGAGCGCGCCAGCGCGCCGGCCAGGGTCGTCTTGCCCACGCCCGGCACGTCCTCGATCAGCAGATGTCCGCGCGCCAGCAGGCCAATGATCGCGAGGCGGATGACGTCGGGCTTGCCGACGAGGACGTGAGCGACGTTGTCTTCGAGTCGACGGATCAGGTCGAGCGCATCGGCCATCTACCGATCATACTGTACCGGCCCCGAGGTCCCGCAGACGGATCGGCAGCCCGGTCACCCGGACACCCAGCGGGCGAACGGCGTCGGCGACGGCGTTGGCGACGGCCGCCGGCGCCCCGATCGTGCCCCCCTCGCCCATGCCCTTGATACCGCCCGGCATGAGGGGCGAGGAGGTTTCGAGGTGGCCGATTTCGAAGGCGGGAACGTCGTCGGCCCGTGGCAACGCGTAATCCATGAGCGTGGCCGTGAGCAGCTGACCCTCGGCGTCGTAGACGATCGACTCCAGCAGCGCCTCGCCGAGCCCCTGGGCCACCGCCCCGTGGATCTGCCCCTCCACGATCGTGGGGTTCACGACCGGCCCGCAGTCTTCCACCACCACGTAGCGCTGCACGCGCACCCGGCCGGTGGCGCGATCGACCTCGACCGCCGCGATGTGCACGGCCCCCGAGAACGTCGGCCCGGGCGGATCGAAGTAGACGGTCGCGGAGAGTCCGGGACCGAGCTCGGCCGGCAGGCCGCCGCGAGGCGGCGAATAGGCCAGGTACGCCAGCTCCGCGATGCCGACGGCGCGCTCGGGGAACCCGCGCACGTAGGCGCGGCCGGCCTCGAGCACGATGTCGGCGGCGGCGGCCTCCAGCCGGTCCCCGGCCAGCGCCGCCAGACGTGCCCGGACGCGCTCGGCGGCGACGGCCACGCTGCCGCCGATCGACACGGCGCCGCGGCTGCCGAACGTGCCGCTGCCCACCGGCGCCACCGCGGTGTCGGCCGGCACGAGGCGCACGCGCTCGAGCGCGACGCCGAGGCGGTCGGCGACGACCTGCGCGATCGTCGTCGCGTGCCCCTGCCCCTGCGAGGGAAAGCTGGTCGCGCACCGGACGGTGCCATCGGGATCCATCGTGACCGTGGCCCCCTCCACGCCGGGCACGTCCCGCATGCCGCGCCGCCGGAACACATCGGAGCCCATGCCCGTGTACTCCGTGTAGCAGGCGACGCCGACGCCGACCAGGCGGCCGGCCGCGCGCGCCGCGGCCTGCTCCCGCCGCAGCGTCTCGTAGCCGGCCAGGCCCAGCGCCAGCTCCAGCGCCTTGGGAAAATCGCCGCTGTCATACATCATCCCGCTCGCGGAGGTGAACGGATAGGCCTCGCGCGGAATGAGATTGCGGCGGCGGATCTCGACGGGATCGACGGCGAGGCGCTCGGCCAGCAGGTCGAGCAGGCGCTCCATGGCGAAGGCGCCCATCGTCATGCCCACGCCGCGGTAGGCACCGAGCGGCGGCTTGTGGGTCTGCACCGCCAGCGCCTCGAACGCGTAGGCCTCGGCGCGATAGGGCCCCGGCAGGATCGTCGCGCTGCCGAGCGGTTCGAGCGCCCCCGTCACTGGATAGACGTGATGGGCGCCGCCGTCGGAGACGGCGCGGGCGCGCAGCCCACGCACGACGCCGTCGGCGTCGGCCGCCAGCTCGACGTCCAGGCGCTGCTCGCGGGCGTGGGCGGCGGCGCTCAGGTTCTCGCGCCGCTCCTCGACCCACTTCACCGGGCGGCCGAGCCGGCGTGCCAGCGCCGCCACCGCGACGTCCTCGGGGAAGACGTGCATCTTGAGGCCGAAGCCGCCGCCCACGTCGGGGACGACGACCCGCACGCGCGTGGCGTCGAGGCCGAGGGCCGCGGCCAGCGCCGCCCGTAAGATTGACGGTGTCTGCGTCGACGCCCACACCGTGAGGCTCTCGCCATCCCAATCGGCGACGACGCCGCGGGGCTCCAGCGGCACCGCCGCGCAGCGGTCGTGCGTGAAGCGCTCGCGCAGCACGATCGCGGCGCGGGCGAAGACGCCGTCGACGTCACCGTGGCGATGCGCGCGGCGGAAGAGCACGCGTCCCGCGGCCAGCGCGCCGTCGATCGTGGCCACGGCCGGCCGCGGCTCGTATTCGACCCGCACCAGCTCGCGGGCGTCGGCGGCGAGGTAGGGCGTGTCGGCCGCGACCGCCGCCACCGCCTGGCCGCAGAAGCTCACCTCGCCGTCGGCCAGCGGCGGACACTCGGTGGGCGTGAAGCCCTCGCCGAGGATGCGGGGGGCAAGCCCGGCGACGCCGCGCAGGTCGGCGGCGGTCACGACCGCCGCCACGCCCGGCAGCGCGCGGGCGGCGGTCGCATCGACGCGGACGACGCGCGCGTGGGCGTGGGCGCTACGCACGAACGTGACGGCGAGCATGCGCGGCAGCGCCACGTCGTCGAGGTAGCGGCCGCGGCCGCGCAACAGCCGCGGATCCTCGAGCCGCCGCACCCGCGCGCCGGTGTAGCGGATCGGCGCGCTCAGGGTGTGACTCGCGGCAGCACCTCGCCGGCGATCAGCTCGAGCTGCTCGGGCCCCCAGTTCAGCGGATTGAGGACGATGCTGTCGACGCCGCCGTCGAGCGCCGCGATGCGCGCGCTGATCCGATCGGCCACCTCCTGGGCGGTGCCGAGCAGGTAGTAGGTCTTCCAGTAGTCGAGGTCCATGCCGGAGTAGACCTTGAAGTGGGGCGCCGCCGACTCCGGGCGCTCGCCCGGCTTGAGGACCCAGACGAAGTTGGAGTACACGCGGCCGATGCGATCGGGATCGCGCCCGTACTCACGCGCGAAGGCCCGCACCTTCACCCAGTCGGCCTTCACCATCTCGGGCGTGGCGGACGAGTGGGGCACCCAGGTGTCGGCGTAGCGGGCGACGCGCCTGAGCACGGGGTCGATGTTGGGCACGGTCTGGCCGTAGACCTTCTCGGAAGGCTGCGTCCCGCCCCCGATCCAGATCGGCGGGTGCGGCAGCTGGACCGGCTTGGGATCGATCGTCACGTTGCGGAACCGGTAGTACTTGCCCTCGTAGGTGACGCCGTCGCCGGCCCATAGCGCCTTCAGCACCTCGATCGCCTCGCTGGTGCGCGGCCCCCGCTCGCGGTAGGGCACGCCCATGAGCCCGAACTCCTCCTCGTGCCAGCCCACGCCGAGGCCGAGGATCGTGCGGCCGCCAGAGAGCAGGTCGAGCGTCGCCCACTCCTTGGCGAAGTACACCGGGTTGCGCAGCGGCAGCACGAGCACCATCGTGCCGAGCCGGATCGTGCGGGTCACGCCGGCCAGCGCGGCCAGCATCGTCATCGGCTCCAGCCACGTGCAGGCGTAGGCCGGCGGCGTCAGCAGCAGGTGGTCGATGGACACCGCGGAGTCGAAGCCGAGATCCTCGGCCCGGCGCAGGTAGCGGCCCATCTCGTCGAGCGTTGCCGTGCGAGGGCCCAGCGCGAAGCTGGGAATGCGCAGCCCGTATTGCATCTCACGCTCCCGGGACGTCGATCGTCGACGATTGCACGCGCGTGACCCCGGCGCCCGTCATCTCCTGCCACGACGTGGCCAGCGAGCCGCCGGCGTCGATGCCGCGCGTGGCGTCCTCGATCACGCTGGCGGCGAAGCCGGCCTTGCGTGCGTCGAGCGCCGACCACGCCACGCAGAAGTCGGTGGCGAGCCCCACCAGGAAGACGTGTCGCAGGCCGCGCTCTTTCAGGTAGCCGGCGAGCCCGGTGGGCGTCCTGCCGTCGGCCTCGCAGAAGGCGGAGTACGAGTCGATGTGCCGGCGATAGCCCTTGCGAATCACCAGCTGCGCGTGCGGGATCCGCAGCCCCGGATGCAGGTCGGCGTCGCGCGTGCCCTGCACGCAGTGGTCCGGCCACAGCACCTGGGTGCCGTAGGGCAGCGCGATCGTCTCGAACGGCTTCTTGCCCGGATGGCTGGAGGCGAACGAGACGTGGCCCGGCGTGTGCCAGTCCTGCGTCAGGACCACGTGCTCGAAGGCGCGGGCCAGGCGGTTGATCACCGGCACGACCTCGTCGCCGCCGCCGACCGCGAGGTTGCCGCCCGGCACGAAGCCGTTCTGCACGTCAACCACGAGGAGCAGGTCCTGCTCGCCCGGCTTCATCGCAGCCCGTCTTCCTTCTTCGCCTCGTCCTTCGTCAATCCGCCGATGCGCGGGTGGGGCCGGCCGCCGTCGGTGACGACGATCGCCAGCACGATCTCGTCGCCGCGCGGCGCGTCGGGCAGCCGCACCTCCATCGCGTCGTAGTGCGTGCGCACGAACGCGGCGTCCTTGAAGTGCAGTGGCACGTCGATCGCGGTGCCCGGCCCCCCGAGCTTCTTGGCCGACGGAATGATGGCCTTGCCGCCGCCCACCGCCGCCCGCAGCGGCGCGCCGAGCTTGGGATGCAGCAGTGCGGCGGCGTGCTCGTATTCTCCGCGCTCGCCCACGATCGCCGCCTTGCCGTACGACTCGGCCGGCCCGCCCAGCGCCTCGGTCGCCTTCTTGGCTAGCAGCGCGCCCAGTTCTTCGCCGGCGTCGACCAGGGGCGTCAGGTCGTCGACGAACCGGCCGGCGAACGGATTCTCGAGCACGGCCACCGCCGCCGCCTTGCGCAGGGGCCGTCGGGCCTCGCGGCCGCCATCGCTCAGGATCTCCTCCACGATCGTGACGAGCTTGCGGATCTTCATGTCCCCTCACCTCCGAGGGCGCCCCGACGTCACATCTGCCGACGTCACATCGTATGAAACACCAGGCCGTCGAGCAGCTTGGGATAGAAGTGGGTCGATTTCTGGGGCAGCAGCTCGCCGCCCCGCACGACCGCCTGCAGCTCGGCCGGCGTCGTCGGCGCGATCAGGAACGCGGCCTGGTAGCGGCCCTCGCGCGCCGCGCGGATGGCGTCGTCCTGGTCAGCCGTGTAGTCGACGTGAGTGCCGGCCTCGAGCCTGGCGTCGTCGATGCCGAGCAGCGGCCGCAGCAGCCCCTCGTGCAGGATCGACACGGCCAGCCGCCGCCACGCCGCCGACGTCCCGGCCGGCCACGCGACGTGCGCCGCGTCGCGCTCGCGCAGCTCGAGCGCCACCGCCTCGGCGCCCACCACCACGCCGATCCGGGTCGGCGTGGGACGGAAGGCGGACGGGTCGGGCAGCGGCGCCACGTCGAACCAGGGCCCGGCGTCCTCGCGCAGGCGCGCCAGCGAGAAGCCGTCCACGCCGTGCACCAGGCGATGGTTGGCGAGGATCGTGAGCCCCGGCGCCTCCAGGGTGAAGAACGCCATCAGCTTGTCCCCGGCGCCCGGCCGGCGCCGCGCATACTCCACCGCCGTCTCGTAGCGGTGGTGGCCGTCGGCGATGATCACCGAGGCCGGCGCCATCAGCGACTGCACGCGCGCGATCGCCTCGCGATCGGTGATGCGCCACAGGCGGTGCAGCTCTCCGCGCAGGTCGCGCGCCTCGACGATCGGCTCGCCGGTGCCGGCGGTGGCCGCACGCAGCCGGCCCTCCGGATCGGCGGTCAGCATGAAGAGCAGCCCGAGGTCGGCGCCGGTCGCCTGCAGCAAGCGCATCCGGTCCTGCTTGGGGCCGGCGTGCGTGCGCTCGTGCGGCAGCACGGTGCCCCGCGCGTAGTCGCTCACCTCGCCGAGGGCGACGAACCCGGTGCGGGTCACCTCGCGCCCGGCCACGCGATAGGTCTGCGCGTAGGGATAGATCGCCGGCCATTCCTCGCGCGCCCACACGCCTTCGCGCAGCCACCCGTCGAGCGTCTCGTGCGCGCGCAGGTACTTGTCGGCCGTCTCGCCGGCGTGCGGCTGGTCGGCCGGATAGGAGACGCGCACGATGTTGGCCGGGCTCATCGCGTAGAGCCGCTCCTGCATCGCCACGCTGATCTGATCGTAGGGCGGCGCCACGACCTTGGTCAGATCGCGCTCGCGCCCGATGCCGTAGCGATAGCCGTGCAGCGGTCTTACGCGCATGACTGTTGGAGCGGGGGTACGCGAGGCTGTTGGAGCGGGGGCGCGCCAGGTTGCGTAGAAGCGTGGGTGGCCTGTCTCAGAAGGTCGTGGCTCCGCACACCACTTGACATGTTCAGTGACCCGCGCCGCCCGGGCCCGCGCCTTTCAACACCTCCGCTGCTCGAGTGGCCGGGGGGGTGTTGCGGCTGCGGCCGATCGTGATCTTGCCGTCGATGAGGACCATCGAGATGCCGGGCAGGTCGCCGGCGGCGAGGGCGGCGAGCGCGTCACCGGCGACCGAGCCGATCGGCGCGTCGCAGATGACCAGGTCGGCCTCGCGGCCCTCGGCGACGAGGCCGCGGTTGAGCCGGTACACGCGCGCGGTGTTGCCGGTGGCGCAGGCCACCGCCTCGGCCGGCGCCAGCCCGCCGAGGCCGGCCAGCAGGCTCAGCGTGCGCAGGACGCCGAGCGGGATCACGCCGGTGCCCGACGGCGCGTCGTTGCCGATGATGATCCGCTCGGTGGCGCGCGCATCGACCGCGGTGCGCAGCGCGTGCAGCGCGGTGCGGGCGTTGCCACACTGCACGATCTCGAGCGCCATGTCGGTGGCCACCAGGCGCTCGATCTCCGCCGGCGACATCGACGTGGTCCCGCCGTTGATGTGGCCCACCACGTGGGGCCGGGCCTCCAGCACCACGTCGGCGCCGATCGGATTCGAGCCGGCGATCGACGGGCCGCCGGTGTGGATGGTCACGGTCATGCCGTGTTGCTTGGCCCACCGCACCATGGGCGCGGCGTCCTTGCCGGTCTTCACCGAGCCGAGGCCGATCTCGCCGACCAGCTTCACGCCGGCCGCGGCCATCTCGGCGAAGTCGGCCTCGGCGAGGCCGAGCTCCAGGATGGGCGCGCCGGCCTCGACCTTCACGCCGCCCGGGCGGAAGTTCGCGTACGCCTTGGCCGCGACGATCGCCAGCGCCTTGAGGCCCACGATGTCCCGGGGTCGTCCCGGCAGGTGCACCTCGCCGGCCGAGATCGCCGTGGTCACGCCGCCGTTCATTGCCGAGTCGATGAAGTCGACGGTGCGCTGGCGCGGCGTGAAGTCACCGAAGACCGGATGCACGTGGGAGTCGATGAGGCCCGGCAGGACCGTCGTCCCGCGGGCGTCGATGACCGTGTCGGCGTCCTCGTCGAGCCCGCGGCCGATCGCCACGATGACGCCGTCGCGCACCACCACCGAGTCGGCGTCGATCAACGGCCGCCGGATATCGCCACTCACGAGCACGCCGATGTTCCGCACGAGCGTCTTCATGATGGGACCAGAGTGTGGCAAAGCCCCCGAGGCAGCGCAACCCACGCGGAACTGCAGAGGTCCGCCGTCGAGTAACGCTGAGAGTTTACGGACTCAGGACTCTACCGCTAGAGATACAGAGGAGCGCCACGGCTTTGCCGGGGCACCCCGAACGGTGGGGGGGTTGGGGGCCATCTCGGGGCCCCCCATGTGGTGAAGCGGCCATCTCGGGGCCCCCCCATGTGGTCGATCAAAACACCGCGCGCTCCAGGCGAGACTGGACGTCCTCGATGTGCGCGGCCATGGCGGCGCGCGCCTCGCCGGCCTTGCCGGCGGCGACGGCCTCGAAGATGCGGCGGTGCGCCGCCTCGACATGGGCGCTGTCGCCCTCGGTCAGCTCCGGGCTGGACGCCAGCACCTCGGCCTCCAGCTCGATCAGCGCGTGGGTGATCACGGCGTGGACCGGATTGCGCGCCGCCTCGGCCAGCGCGCGGTGGAACTCGAGATCGAACTGGCGCGCGGCGAGGCCGGCGACGGTGTGCTCCCAGCGCTGCTCGAGCGCGGCGCCGAGGTTCTTGATATCGACCTCGGTAGCGCGCTGGGCCGCGAGCGCGGCGACCTCGGGCTCGATGAGGCGGCGGGCCTCGATGAGGTGGGGCCACGACACGCGGCCGAGCCGGAACAGCGTCTCGAAGTCGCGCACCAGCGGGCGGTCGTCCACCTCGCGAACGAAGTAACCGCCCGTCGAACCCTGGCGGACCTCGACGAGGCCGCGCAGCTCGAGCGTGCGCAATGCTTCGCGCACGGCGACGCGGCTCGCCTTGAGATCGCGCGCGAGCTGCCGCTCGGGCGGAAGCTTCTGGCCCTCGCGCAGGCGCCCGTCGTAGATCGTGCGCTCGATGTGACCGACGATCTGCTCGTACACACGTGGCGCTCTGGCAGTGGCTGGCATGGTGCGCGTCAATGTCGTCTCAAACGAGGCCGAAGTCAAGCCTCCCAAACGCCGTGGGACAATGCGGGCGATGCGCCCCCGCCTCACCGCGCTCCCCGTCGCCCTCGCCGCCGCTCTTGCCGGCTGCGCGAGCGTGGCCTGCGCGCCCGTCACGATCGTGGTGGCCGACAAGGACGAGCGCCCGCGGCTGCAGAGCGAGCCGCGTGGGCTGCGCACCGACGAGCTCGGCCGCCTGAAGGAGCAGCGCCGCGAGGTCATCGTGCCGGAGTACTGGGTGCGGGACCGCGAGGGCCGCTGGCACCGAGTAGGCGAGGCCGAGTGGCGCACGGCCGAGCCGGGCCAGCCGATGGCGCTCTGCCGCTAGCTGATCGCCGGCGTCAATTTTCTGACCGTCCATTGTCGGCTCCGTGTCACCATGTGTCATGGACCGTCCGGGGAGTGCTCGTAACTACGCGGCTTTCCGCTGCTGGCTCGGGCGTTGCATTCTCGCGCGCGTTCCTGAATACATTAGACCAAGGGCAGACTCTGACAGGAGGCGGATCATGGGCGGAGTGACGAGGATCGTGGTGGTGCCAGCGGCGGTGCTCCTGCTGGCCAGCGGCTGCGCGACGAAGAATTTCGTGCGCGAGCTCGTGGGCAAGAGCGAGGCGGAGCTCGATCAGCGCGTGGGCAAGGTCAACGAGCGGGTCGTCACCGTGGAAGGCCGGCTGGGCGAGGAGTCGCAGCGGGTCACGAAGGTCGAGGGGCAGCTGGGCGAGACCACCCAGCGGGTGGCCGGTGTCGAGACCAAGGTGGGCGAGGTCGGTGAGCAGGCCAAGGCGGCGCAGACGAAGGCCGACGCCGCGTTCGGTCGTGCCGACGAGGTCGACAGCCGGCTGACCCGGCTGTGGACCAATCGCAACAAGCGACAGCTCGTGGAGACGGTGCACGTGCAGTTCGGCTTCGACAAGGCCGACCTCACCGACGGCGCCCAGACCGCGCTCGCCACGATCGTGAAGGAGCTGCGCGCCAACCCGGCCCTCACCGTCGAGCTCGAGGGCTTCACCGACCCGACCGGTCCCAAGGACTACAACGTGACGCTGAGCCAGCGCCGGGTGGAGACGGTGCGCCGGTATCTCATCGAGCAGGGCGCGGAGTTGCCGCGCATCCACTCGGTGGGGCTGGGCCCGCTCACCGGTGGCAAGGGTGACGAGATCGCCAAGCAGCGGCGGGTGACACTCAAGCTGATGATCGCCGCCGAGTAGTCCGTCCGTTGAGGTGGGGGCCACGACATGGCCCCCACACCCCCAGTCGCTCGTCACGCCCCGGCATAGCCGTGGCGCTCCTCGACAACCCGCTCGGGCTGAGGGGCCACGACATGGCCCCCCACGCCCCCCAAACATCCGTCACGCTCCGGCATAGCCGGTGCGCTGCGAGACAGTCTGCTCTTGGATAGTCGCGATCGAGTCTGTTGTTGAATCGACGGGCGGG